>DATGHN010000354.1:0-4737 GCA_035308005.1 Solirubrobacteraceae bacterium | reverse complement strand
ATCAGCGCCGCGACCGACTCGTCGCTTGCCTCGTTGGCCAGGTTGCGCGCGGCGAGCCAATGAGGGTATGAGCGAAGCCGATCGTCGGTCGACTTGTCGACCAGCAGCGTGTTGAAGACGAACGCGCGCGTGCGAAGGCCGGGCTGAAGCGCCGCGGTGACCGCCGCCGCCGTGTCGCGGCGGACCTCGCGCGAGGGCGCCATCAGGCGCGCGAGCGCCACATCGAGGGTGAGGGTCTCCTCGTCTACGGAGACCTCGATGGCGCCCGCAAGCTCCGCGAAGAGGCGCGTCCAGGCGCCGGCGCCGCTGACCGACTTCTCGGTCATCACGCGCTCCTCGGGCTCGCTCAGCAGGTGCGAGCGGTAGCGGCGCGCCGTGCGCAGGTGATGGCGGCAGAAGTCGAGGCCCTCGTGGGCGAGCAGCCCCTCGACGCGGGCGTCGTCGAGCGCCGCCCATTCGAGCTCGAAGAACAGCAACGTCGTCGAGAGCTCGGTGAGGCGCTCCTGCACGCGCGCGACGAGCGCGCCGCGGGCCGGATCGGCGGTGTCGGTCGAGAAGTCGAGTGAGGCGTAGGAGTCGGCGCGGCCGACGAGGTCATAGATCTCGGCGACCTCGCGCATCGCGGCCTCGAGCGCCGCGCCATCCATCGTCTCAAGCGCTCCGCGATGGCGCTCGGCGAAGCTTCGGGACTGCTCGAGCGCGCGGTCGATCAGGCTGTCGACGCTCTCGGGTCCGCCGCCGTCGACGAGGTCCGCGAGGTCCCAGTGGACGGCTTCGAGCTGCTCCGTGGCGGCCATCGGCGCCTAAGCCTATCCGTCCGGCGACGCTGCTCTGATGCCAGCCACCTGTTGTGGTCCAGGAAGGAGGCAGAGGCGATGTCGGGAGCTCAAACGGCGACGGCGAATGAACAAGCGAGGGCCCAGGCCTTCGTTGATCTCGGCTTCGACGCGACGCAGGCGCTGATGCTCGCGGCGACGCGGGTCGAGGGCGAGTGCGTCGATCTCGACATGGTCCGGCGCCTCCTGGACTGCGGCTGCTCGCAAGATCTCGCGCTTCGGATCGTCGTCTGAATCAGTCGCGGCGCGCTTCCCACGAGAAGCCGCGCACCCCGACGATCACTCCGCCGACGGTCCACACGCCGAGCACGAGCAGCGCCGTGAGGTGCTTCGAGAGGTCGCCGTGATGGGCGACGAGCCCGCCTGAGAGCCCGTTCACGAGGTGCACGAGCGGCAGCGCCTGCGCGATGTCGCGCAGGAAGCCCGGAACGTTCTTGACGTCGAAGAAGACGCCCGAGATCAGGATCACCGGGACGAACACCGCGTTGACGATCGCCGGCGCCGCTTCGAAGTTCGGAATCAGGTGCGAGAGGGCGACGCCGAGCGAGGAGAAGCAAACAACGCCCAGCACCGCGAAGACGACCAGCTCGGCGCCGTCGCTCGGCCACCCGAGGCCGAAGACGAGCCGGCCGGCGAGGACCACGATCACGAGCTGGATCGCGGCGTTGGTGACGGCGTGGAGGGCGAGCCCGCCGAGGTAGACGCCGCTCGGCAGCGGTGTCCCGCGCATCCGCTTGAGCACCCCCTGCTCGCGCAGGAACGTCAGGTTGTAGGCCATCGCCGTGAAGGTCGTCGACATGACGCTCATCCCGGCGATGCCGGGCACGATTACCTGAAGCTCGTGGCGGTGGCCGGAGACGATCGCGCCGAACAGCGCCAGGAAGATCAGCGGCAGCAGGAAGTTGAAGAACGCCGCGGTCGGGTTGCGCCAGAAGAGGCGTCGCTCGAAGCGGTACTGGCGCCACAGGAGAACGAGATCGTCAGCCATCGGCGGTCAGCTCCAGGTAGACCTCCTCGAGGCTCGGCCTCGTCACCGACAACCCCTCCAGGCGCTCGCCGCGGGCGAGCGCGGCGGACGTCAGCTCGTGCAGGAGCGATGTCGGGTCGTCGGTCTGGGCGACGACCGGCTCGCCGCCGTCGAGGTAGGCGACGCGGTAGCGGGAGGACCCGCCCACCCCGAGCTGCGCGGGCGAGCCCTCGGCGAGGATCTGGCCGCCCTTGATGATCGCCACTCGGTCGGCGAGCTCCTGGGCCTCGTCGAGATAGTGCGTCGTGAGGAGCACGGTCTTGCCGAGTTCCTTCAGCGAGCGGATCGTGTCCCAGGCGGTGCGCCGCGCGGCGGGGTCGAACCCGGTCGTCGGCTCGTCGAGGAAGATCAGCTCGGGGTCGCCGATCAGCGCCAGGGCCAGGTCGAGGCGGCGCCGCTGGCCGCCGGACAGGCGGCGCGCGCGCTCGTCGCGCTTGTCGCTCAGGCCAACGAGCTCGATGACCTCGTCGACGGCGCGCGGGCTTGGATAGAAGCGGGCGAAGTGGCGGAGCACCTCGGCGACGCGCACCTGGTTGTAGATGCCGCTTGACTGCAGGACGATGCCGACGCGGCGGCGCAGCTCGATCGGACGCTGGCCGGGGTCGTGGCCAAGGACGCTGACGGTCCCCGACGTGCGCGCGCGGTAGCCCTCGAGGATTTCGACGGTGCTCGTCTTGCCCGCGCCGTTGGGTCCGAGCAGACCGTAGATCTCCCCGCGCGCCACGGTGAAGTCAACGCCGCGAACGGCTTCGAACTCGCCGTAGGCCTTGCGCAGGTCACGGACTTCGATCGCCGGCGTGCTGGCCATCGGCGAAGCGCTGCCGCGGCGCCGCCTCAGGCGGTCGCGGCGGCTACCAGCCGCGCTGCCACTCGGAGCTCTTGGCCCGCGCCTTCGCGGCAGCCTTGCGGGCGTCCTTGCGCTTCTCCAGATGTCCCTGGAGCATGCTCATCGCGAACACGAAGAGCGGAATCGCGATGATCAGGACCGCGCCGATCGCAGCCGTCACCTTGTCATCGGTCTGGCCGTAGAGCCCCTCGCCGCCATCGTGTGCGAGCGCGGCGGGAGCCAGCAGGAGCAGCCCGATCAGGGTCGTAGTCGTTAGGGCGATCAGGCGGCGCACCGCCCGCGCACTCTACCGGAGGGCGCAGCGCCATACGATCAGAAGATGGCCGTCGCGATCGCCGCAAACCTCTCCAAGGACATCGCCGGAGCGCCGCTGCTTCGCGGTGTGTCGTTCAAGCTCGAGCGCCGCGAGCGGATGACGATCGCCGGGCGAAACGGCGCCGGCAAGACGACTCTGCTGCGGATGCTGGCTGGCGAGGCCGAGATCGACGGCGGCGAGCTGTCGCTGGCCAAGGGCGTCCGCGTCGCGCTCCACGATCAGCGCCCGCCGCGCGACCGCGGCCTGAGCCTGCGCGATTACCTTCTCTCCGGCTGCGCGACCGAGCTCGAGATCGAGGAGCGGCTGCGCAAGCTCGAGGCGGAGATGGCGGCGGGTGCCTCCGATCCCACGACGCTCGACCGCTACGCGCGCGCCCAGGCCGAGCTCGAGCATCACGGCGGCTACCTCTGGCGCGACCGCGGCACAGAGATGGCCCACGGACTGGGGTTCGCAGACGGGGACCTCGATCGGGGGCTTCGCTCGTTCTCGGGTGGCGAGCTGACGCGCGCCTCGTTGGCGCGGGCGCTCGCCACGCGACCGGACCTGCTGCTACTCGACGAGCCGACCAACCACCTCGACATCGAGTCGCTCGAGTGGCTCGAGCAGGCGCTCGTCTCACTCGACGCGGCGATCGCGCTCGTCGCGCACGATCGCTGGTTCCTGGAGACCGTCGGCACCGCGGTGCTCGAGCTCGAGGCGGGGCGCAGCCGCTTCTTCCCCGGCACCTGGCACGCCTGGCGCGCCGAGCAGGCGAGCCGCGAGATCGCCCTCGGGCGCGCGATCGAGCGCCAGCAGGCCGAGGTTGCGAGGCTCGAGCGCTTCGTCGCCCGCTGGGGTGCGGGGACACGCGCGCGCCAGGCGCAGTCGCGCGTCAAGGCGCTTGCCAAGATCGAGCGCATCGAGCGACCGCCCGAGGACGGCGCCGCGCTGGCCTTCCGCTTCGACGCGCCCGAGCGCGCCGGCCGCGTCATCTTCGAACTCGACGGCGCGCGCGTCGAGGTCGGCGACCCGCCGGTCGTTCTCCTCGAGGACGTCGCGTTGTGGCTCGAACGCGGCGAGCACGTGTCGCTCGTCGGGCCAAACGGCGCCGGCAAGACGACCCTGATCCAGACCCTCGTGGGGTCGCGGCCGCTTCGCGAGGGCCGGCTGCGGATCGGTCACAACGTCAAGATCGGCTTCCTCTCCCAGCACGCCGAGGAGATCGGCAGCGACGGCAGCGTGCTCGAGGCGGCGCAGCGGGCGACCGGGCTGACGCCGAACAAGGCGCGCGCCCTGCTCGGCCGCTTCCTGTTCGGCGGCGAGCAGGCCGAGAAGCCGCTGGCGGGCCTCTCGGGCGGCGAGCGCCGCCGCCTCTCGCTCGCGATCCTCGTCTCCAGCGGCGCCAACGTCCTGATCCTCGACGAGCCGACCAACCACCTCGACCTCGAAAGCCGCGAGGCGCTCGAGCAGGCGCTCGACGAGTTCCAGGGCGCGTTGCTGCTGGTCTCGCACGACCGGGCGCTGCTCGACGCAGTCGGGTCACGCACGGTTGCGGTCGAGGACGCGACGCTTCGAAGCTACGTCGGCGGGTGGGCGGAGTACGTGCGCGCGCGGGAGGAGCGGGCGCGGGTACAGCCCAAGCGCAAGCCGGCGCGAGCGCGACCGCAGCGGCGGCCCGACCCCGCGCCGACGCCCGATCAGGAGCGCCTCGAGCGGGAGATCGAGGCGGCCG
>DATGHN010000353.1:0-8310 GCA_035308005.1 Solirubrobacteraceae bacterium | reverse complement strand
GGGAAGCTCGACGGATGACACCGTCGAGGTCGCCCGCCGAATCCGCCCGGATATCAAGGTCGTCCACCAGACGAGCTCCGGCAAGGGCAACGCGCTCGCCTGCGGCTTCGCCGCCGCGCAGGGCGACGTCATCGTCACCCTCGACGCCGACGGATCGGCGGACCCACGCGAGATTCCGGCCTTCGTCGGAGCGCTGCTGAGCGGCGCCGACTTCGCGAAGGGCACGCGCCACATCCAGGGCGGCGGGAGCCACGACATGACGCACCTGCGCCGCGTCGGCAACGGCGCGCTGACGTGGCTTGCAAACCGCCTGCACGGGACCCACTACAGCGACCTCTGCTACGGCTACAACGCCTTCTGGCGGCGCTGCCTGCCGCTGCTCGACGTCGACGTCGACGGCTTCGAGGTCGAGACGCTCGTCAACCTGCGCGCGGCGAAGGCGGGGCTTCGAGTCACCGAGGTCGCGAGCTTCGAGCTCGCGCGGATCCACGGCAAGAGCAACCTCAGGACGTTCGGCGACGGCTGGCGCGTGCTGTGCACGATCGTTCGCGAGTGGGTTCCAAAGCGCCACCGCGGACGCCACGCGGCGCCTGACCGTCTGCACGCAGGGCGCCGTCAGGGTGCGCGCCGCGCGCCCGAGAAGGCCCACCCCCACCCTCAGACGCACCGCCGCTGAGCAGTCGGTGAGAATGCGGGGCGTGGCCGATGAGCCGACCCTGCCACGCGCGGCGCAGCGCGTCGCCGACGCGATCGCTGCAGCCGGCCATCGCGGCTCCGTGCGCGTGCTGTCGGACTCGACGCGCAGCGCGGCTGAGGCCGCCGCGGCGCTCGGCGTCCAGCAGCATCAGATCGTCAAGTCGCTCGTCTTTCGCGGCGCGCGCTCGGGCGAGCCGATCCTCGTGCTCGTCGACGGCGACAGCCGCGTCGATGAGGCGCTCCTCGCAAGCGTGATCGGCGAGCCGGTCGAGCGCGCCCAGGCCGACTGGGTCCGCGAGCGCACGGGCTTTGCGATCGGCGGCGTCCCGCCGCTCGCCTATTCTCAGCCGATCCGCACGATCGCCGACAGCGCGCTGGTCGGCTTCGGCGAGCTGTGGGCCGCGGCGGGCACGCCGCATGCCGTCTTCCCGCTGGCGGGCGCCGATCTCGTGGGCCTGACCGGCGCCGCGCTGGCGCCGGTCGCCAAGCGCGGCTGAGACTAGGCGCCGCGCGCCCCGAGGTCGCGCTCGATCGCTGCCGCGGTGCGAAGCAGCGCCGGCAGCAGGTCGACCCTGATCGCCTCGACCGTCCGCCGTTCAGCCTGGACCGCCAGATTGACCGCCGCGGCGACACGCCCCTCGCGGTCGCGGATCGGCGCGGCGACCGAGCGCAGGCCCGACTCGAGCTCCTGGTCGACGATCGCGTAACCCTGGGCGAAGACTCGGTCGAGCTCGTCGCGAAGCCCCTCGCCGGCGAGCGGCAGTAGCTCCGCGCGGCGCTGAGGGGCGAGGCCTGAGAGCAGCACGCGCCCCATCGAGGTGGCCTCAGCCGGAAAGCGCGTCCCGACGCTGATCGTGACGTTCATGATCCGCCGCGTCGGCACGCGCGCGACATAGACGATCTCGCTCCCGTCGAGCACCGACACCGACGATGACTCGCGGACCTCCTCGACGAGCCGCTCGAGGTGAGGCTGGGCGAGCTCGGGCAGACCAAGCGCCGAGAGATAGGCGAAGCCGAGCTCGAGCACCCGCGGCGTCAGGGCGAAGCGACCGGCGTCGGCCTGCACGTAGCCGAGCTGCTCGAGCGTCAGAAGAAAGCGCCGCGCGGCGGCGCGCGAGAGGCCGCTCGCCCGCGCGACCTCGCTGAGCGTAAGCGGCCGCGGCCCGCTCAGCGCCCGCATCACCGAGAGGCCGCGCGAGAGCGACTGCACGAACTCGCGCGGCGGTGCCGCGGGCGCCGTGGCGGTCATCGTGCTCCCGCCCCCATCTCAAAGGTCGAAGAAGACCGTCTCGCCGTCGCCCTGCAGGCGGATGTCGATCGCATAGCCGCCGTCGACGGGCTCCGCGAGCAGCGTCGCTCGCCGCTCGACCGGGACGCGCCCGAGGACAGGGTCCGCGGCGTTGGCGTCTTCCTCGTCGGCGAAGTACCAGCGCGTGACCACGCGGTGGAGCATCCCGCGGGCGAAAACCGACACGTCGATGTGCGGCGCGGCGATCGCGCCGCTCGGCATCGTCAGCGCGCCGGGCTTGAGCGTGACGATCTCGAAGCTTCCGTCGCCGTCCTCCTGGCCGGCGCGGGCGAAACCGCGGAAGCCGTCGAGTTCGGACGCGCCGCCGAAGCCCCAGAGATCGGCGAAGCGGCCCGCCGGGTCGCACTGCCAGGTCTCGAGCAGGTAGTCCGGGATCGGCTCGCCGCGCCCGTCGTAGATCGTGCCGCGGATCGTGATCGCCCCCGCCGTGGCGGGCGGGACGGCGTGCGGCCCCTCGGGCCAGGGCATGCCGATCGCGAAGTAGGGGCCGACGGTTTGCGAAGGCGTCGTCGGGAAGATCACAGCGCCTCCTCGAACGGCGTCGAGCCGGGCCCGCGCAGGAAGACGTCCCACTCGTAGGCGAGCGCCCAGTCGGGCTGCGAGGTCAGCATCGAGAAGCGCGAGACCAGACGCTCGCGAGCGCGCGCGTCGGGGACGGCGTTGAAGATCGGGTCATAGGGGAACAGCGGGTCGCCGGGGAAGTACATCTGCGTCACGAGCCGCTGCGCGAACGCGCGTCCCATCAGCGAGAAGTGGATGTGCGCCGGGCGCCAGGCGTTGTAGTGATTGCCCCACGGGTACGGCCCGGGCTTGATCGTGACGAAGTGGTAGCGGCCCTCGGCGTCGGTCACGCAGCGGCCCGCGCCGCTGAAGTTAGGATCGAGCGGCGCCGGAAAGCGGTCCCAGCGATGGCGGTAGCGCCCACACGCGTTGGCCTGCCAGATCTCCACGAGCGTGTTGCGAAGCGGCTTGCCCTCGGTGTCGAAGACGCGGCCGCTGATCGTCATCCGCTCGCCGATCGGCTCGCCCTCGTGCTGACGTGTCAGGTCGTGGTCGAGCTCGCCAAGGATCACGGCCGGCCCGAGCGCCGGGCCGGTCAACTCGGTGATGTTCTGCGGCAGATAGACCAACGGCTGCTTGGGATGGCGCAGCTGCGTCGACTTGTACCCGGGCGAGTCAAGCGGCGGATGGATGCCCTCCGGCTCGCGCACGTAACTGGGCGGCGTGTCGATCACCGGGTCGTAGATCTGCCTTGGCTCGGCCTCCGTCTGGGTCATCTCTGTCATCCCTCCAGAATCACGGCGAGGCCCTGGCCAACGCCTATGCAGAGTGCAGCTACACCGTAGCCTCCGCCCCGCGCATGCAGCTCGTGCGCGAGGCGCCCGAGGATGCGCGCACCCGAGGCTCCGAGCGGGTGTCCGACCGCGATCGCGCCGCCCCGAACGTTGACGAGCTCGGGGTCGAGATCCGGCCAGCCGGCAAGGCAGGCGAGCGACTGCGAGGCGAATGCCTCGTTCAGCTCGACGCAGACGACCTCGCCCCAGCCGATGCCGGCTCGCGCCAGCGCCTTGTTGACCGCCTCGACGGGCGCGATCCCGAATACGTCGGGGTCGACGCCATGGGCGGCGCTCGAAACGATCCGCGCCAGCGGCTCGCGGCCGAGGGCGCGACCGGCGGCCGCGTCGCCGATCAGCGTCATCGCCGCTCCGTCGTTGAGCGGCGAGGAGTTCCCGGCGGTGACGGTCCCGCCGTCCAGGAACGCCGCGGGAAGCTCGGCGAGCTTTTCGAGCGTCGTGTCGGCGCGGATCGACTCGTCGCGCTCGAGTTCGGTGCCCGCTACCGGCACGACCTCCGCGAGCACGCCCTCCTCGTAGGCGGCAAGGGCAAGGCGATGGCTGCGCAGCGCGAACTCGTCCTGCGCCTCGCGCGAGACCGAGTACATCTCGGCGAGCTTCTCGGCGCTCGCGCCGAGCGAGATCGTCCAGTGCTCGGGCATCCGCGGGTTGACCATCCGCCAGCCGAGTGTGCTCGAGTGGAGCGTCTCGTGCGCCGCCGGATAGGCGCGGGACGGCTTCAAGAGAACCCACGGGGCGCGGCTCATCGACTCGACGCCGCCGGCGACGATGAGGCTCGCCTCGCCGCAGCGGACCGCGCGCGCCGCCTGGATCGCGGCCTCGAGGCTCGACCCGCAGAGGCGATTCACCGTCACCCCAGTCACCGACGTGGGAAGCCCGGCGAGCAGGACCGCCATGCGCGCGACATTGCGGTTGTCCTCGCCGGCGCCGTTGGCGTCGCCGAGGATGACGTCGTCGATCAGCGCCGGGTCGCTGACGCCGCCGCGCTCGAGCAGTACTCGCAGAGTTTGCGCCGCCAGATCGTCTGGCCGCACGCCGGCGAGCGCGCCGCCGAAGCGGCCGAAGGGCGTCCTGACCGCCTCGTAGACGAATGCCTCGCTCATCGCGCGAGCAGCTCCCGCAGCGCCTCTAGCTCCTGATCGCTCGGCGCCTGCGTGATTCGCGGCTCATCGGCCACGGCGAGGTCCCAGCCGGTCGCCTCGCGCACCTGCTCGGCGCTGACGCCCTCGTGAAGCTGGGTGAGCCGCAGCTGCTTGGTTTGCGGATCGGGTTCGAGCACGCCGAGGTCGGTGATCACCGCCGTCGGGCCGCGCCCGCGCAGGCCGAGCGCCTCGCGCGATCCGGGACCGTCGCCGTGACCGACGGTGGTGACGAAGTCGAGCTTCTCGACGAGCGTGCGGCGGTTGTGGGCCGCGACGACGATCACCTCGCCGCAGTTCGAAGCGATCTCGGGCGCCCCGCCGGCACCCGGCAGGCGCGTCTTCGGGTGCTCGTAGTCGCCGATCACGGTCGAGTTGAGGTTCGCATAGCGGTCGACCTGTGCGGCGCCGAGGAAGGCGACATCGACGCGGCCCGGCCCGATCCAGTAGTTGAACATCTCGGGCACCGAGACGACGGCGTCGGCCGTCTCAGCGAGCTCGCCGTCGCCGATCGAAAGCGGGATGTGAAACGGCTTCGCGCCGATCGTCCCGGACTCGTAGATCAGCACGAGCGAGGGGTTGTGGACCATGCGGGCGAGGATCGCCGCGGTGCTCGGCCGCCCGACGCCGATGAAAACCGTCCGCGTGTCGGCGAGAAACCGCGCCGCGACGATCGTTTGGATCTCGTCCGTGCTCGCCGCCGACGGGCTCATCGTGCGCCTACCGACGCGATCACGTTCTCCTCCATCCACTCGGCAAAGCGCTCGCGGTCGCGGCTGATCTCATCCCAGCGACGATAGAAGTCGTTGTCGCGCTCGGTCACGCCCTGGCTGTAGGAGGGCTGCGAGCCTCCGGGAGCGGCAGCCACAACATCGATCGCCCAGCCTGGCACGGTCAGCGCCCCCGGGCGCGGCTCGATGCGATCGACGATCCGCTCGACGGTGACAAGCGATCGGCGCGAGGCGAGGATCGCCTCCTTCTGCACTCCAGGGATCCCCCACAGCGAGACGTTGCCCTCGCGGTCGGCCTCCTGGGCGTGGACGATCGCGACGTCCGGACGCAGCGCCGCGACGGCGGCGAGGCGCTCGCCGGTGAAGGGGCACTCGATGAAGCGCACCGCCGTGCGCGCGGCGAGGTCGGTGCCGGCGTAGCCGCGCAGGACCGCAAACGGCAGATCGGCGGCACCCGCGGCGTAGCGGTTCGCCATCCCGGCGTGACTGTGCTCCTCGATCTCGATCGCGTGCGGCCAGCCGTTCTCGATCGCGTCGCGGAAGCGGTGCAGCGAGCCGACGCCCGGATTTCCGCCGTAGGAGAAGACGAGCCGGCGAGCGGCGCCCATGCCGATCATCTGGTCGTAGAGGAGATCGGGGGTCATCCGGATCAGCTCGAGGTCGCGGCGGCCCTGGCGGAGCAGCTCGTGCCCGGCGGCGAACGGGATCAGGTGTGTGAAGCCCTCGAGCGCGACGGAATCACCGTCGTGCACGAGCTCGGCGACCGCCTGGCTCAGCTCGAGGATCTCGGCCATCGTCGTTCGCTGGGTGAACAACCGGTCATCTGGCGCACACGCTACCCGCTGCGCACAGTGATTGGATTTGCGCGATGGAGCTCGAGCTTTCCGGCCGCTGCGCGCTCGTCACAGGCGCGGGCTCTGGGATCGGACTCGCCACAGTCCGGGCCCTGCGCGCCGAGGGGGCGCTCGTCGCGGCCGCCGATCTCGACCCGGCGGCCGCGGCCGGCGACGGCGTCTCGCTCTTGGAGGTCGACCTCGCCATCGAGGGCGGACCGCAGAGCGCCGTCGCCTTCACGCTCGAGCAACTCGGCGCGATCGACGTGCTCGTCAACAACGTCGGCGTCTGCCCGCACCGCGACGGATTCCTGTCCGTCAGCGACGACGACTGGCGGGATCTGTTCGAGCTCAACTTCTTCAGCATGGTGCGCTGCTGCCGAAGCGCAATCCCGGCGATGCTTGAGCGCGGGCGCGGCTCGATCATCAGCCTCTCCTCCGACGCAGGTCACATGCCCGGGCCGTTCTTCGTCGACTACGCACTGACCAAGGGCATGATCCGGCTGCTCTCGAAGGCGCTGGCGACGGAGTTCGCCGCGCGCGGAATCCGATCCAATTCGATCTCGCCCGGACCGACGCGGACGGCGCCCTGGGAGAGCGGCGAGTTCATCGACGAGCTGGCTTCGCAGTGGGGCATCGATCGCGAGGCGGCGATCGAGCGCTTCGTGCGAGACGTTCGCGGCATGCCGCTCGGGCGCCTCGGCGCGCCCGAGGACGTCGCCGCGCTGGTCGTCTTCCTGGCCTCCGACCGCGCGCGCCAGATCACCGGCGCCGACTATCGCGTCGACGGCGGGATGGTCGCGACGGTCTAGCCGAGCGGCTCGCCGGCGAGCCACGCGCGGCCACGCGCATAGAGCGCGTCGACCTCTGGGCCGGTCAGCCCAGGCATGTCTCGCTTGACGTCGTAGCCGATCTGCGCCTGCACGTAGGCGAGATGGCGGTAGCCCTCGGGGAACTGGGCGAGCAGCTCCTGGTCGAGCTCGAGGCGCACAGAAGGGTCGAGCGGGTCGACGCGATCCTTCTCATAGATCGGCTGTCGCATCACGAGCCCCCAGCGCCCGGCGCGCCGCTCGAGGAAATCGAAGAAGCGGCCCGTGCAGACGATGTCGCAGGTCACGCCCTCGACTGGCCCGCGCTGGGAGATCGTCATCTTGGTCTGCGCGGTGGCGCGCTCGCCCGCGACGTCGATCGAGCCGCCGCCGAGGAAATGCAGGATCCGCACGCCGCGCTCGAAGCCCTCCTGGCTGACGCGAATGAAGTCTTCGAAGGAGCCCTGGAACCAGGTCGCGTTCATCCAGCCGTCCTCGTGCCAGACGGTGCGGAAGCGATCCCAGTCGAGGGCGTCGCGCCAGACCGCCCAGTTCTCAACGAGCGCGCGGATCTCGTCCTGGTCTGCGCTCACGTCGGCAGCGGCTCCTCGATCGCCGGCGTTCCGTACGTGTGGAAGCTCTCGACGGTGTGGTTACGCCACGCCTGCCCGAGCCGCCGCTCGGCCTCCGACCAGACGATCGTCGGGTACTCGGGGTCGTAGACGAAATAGCCGCCGGTGGTCACCTCGATGCGGTTGCCGCCCGGCTCGATCCCGTAGAGGAAGAAGCCCTGGGCGATCGCGTGCTTGGAGGGCGCGGCCTCGATCTTGATGTCGTTCTCGAGGAACAGGTCGGCGGCGCGCAGGCACTCCTCGCGCGTGTCGACCCAGAAGGCGAGGTGGTGCAACCGGGCGTTGGCGCGGTAGGCGTCGGCGGTGTAGATCAGCTCGTGAGCTGCGATTGAGACGCTCATCCAGGCGCCGGCCTCGGTGCCGTCGTCGAGCTCGACGCGCTCATACAGGCGGTAGCCGAGCTGATCGACGCAGAACTCGCGGTTGGCGCGGACGTCGGCGGCGAGGACGTTGACGTGGTCGAGTCGCTTGACGGCGGCGCCGCGGCCCATGTTGCGCTGCGGCTGGTTCTTCAGCGAGGGCTTGAGGTGCTCCGGGGCGCTGTAGCGCTCGACGTCGTAGTAGAGCTCGAAGGTGTGGCCGTCGGGGTCCCGGAAGCGATAGCCCGGCCCGCGCCCACGCGCCCCCTCGGTCCAGCCGATCCCGAGCCCGGCCGCCTCGACTGCCGCGACGCGACGCTCGAGCGCCTCGGGAGTCCAGGCACGCAGCCCGAGCCAGGCCATCCCCGCCTGCGGCGCCTCGGTGAGGACGAGGCTGTAGCGCTGGTAGTCGCCCCAGCCGCGCAGGAACACCGACGAGCCCTCGCT
>DATGHN010000352.1:0-2244 GCA_035308005.1 Solirubrobacteraceae bacterium | reverse complement strand
CGCGCGAGGTCGGTCAGTTCGTGGAAGTGCGTCGCGAACAGCACCTTGGCGCGGGTCTGATCGTGCAGGTACTCGGCGACGGCCCATGCGATCGCGAGCCCGTCGAACGTGCTGGTGCCGCGGCCGACCTCGTCGAGCAGCAGCAGACTCCGCTGGTCGAGGCCCAGCAGCAGGCGCGCCGTTTCGCGCATCTCGACCATGAAGGTCGACTCGCCGCGGCGCAGTTCGTCGCGCGCGCCGATGCGGGTGAAAATGCGGTCGGTGAGTCCGAGGCGCGCGGAAGTGGCGGGCACGAAGCTGCCGATTTGGGCCATGATGACGATGAGCGCGACCTGGCGGAGATAGGTCGATTTGCCGGCCATGTTGGGGCCGGTGATTAGCAGCAACTGGCGTCCGGCAGGATCGGCGTCGAAGTCGTTGGGGACGAACTCGCCGGGCTGCATCCCGGTTTCGAGCACCGGATGGCGGCCGTCGCGGATTTCGAGTGCGAGTCCGGAATCCATCTCGGGGCGGACGTAGCCGCGGCGGCGGGCGACCCGCGCGAGCGACATCAGCGCGTCAAATTCGCCGACGGCGGCGGCGGTTTCGAGAATGCGCGCGGTGTGGGCGGCGAGGTCGCGCAGGAGCCGGGTGAAAAGCTGCAACTCGAGTTCCTTGAGGCCGGACTCGGCGCTTAAGATTTTGCGCTCGAGTTCCTTGAGCGCGGGCATGGTGAAACGCTCCGCGCCGACCAGCGTCTGCTTGCGCTCGTAGTCGGGGGGAACGCGATCGAGATGGGGCTTGGTGACCTCGAGGTAATAGCCGAAGACCTGGTTGTAACGGACCTTGAGCGAAGGGATACGCGTGCGGTCGCGCTCGGCGGCTTCGAGCCGGGCGATAACGCCGCGCGCGTCGAGGGCGAGCGAGCGCAATTCATCGACCTCGGCGTTGAAGCCGACGCGAATGGTATTGCCGTCGCGCGGATTGACGGGCGGTTCCGCGCTGATGGTCGCGTCGATTTGCGCGGCGAGATCGGGCTCGGGACGGATGCGCAGCGCGAGGCGTTGAATTAGATCGCTGCGGCGGGCGGCGAGCGCGCGCTTGAGCACGGCGACGGATGCGAGTGCCTGGCCGAGCTTGAGCACGTCACGCGGCGAGGCGCGCAGGCTGCCGATGCGACCGGCGAGGCGTTCGAGATCACCGATGCGCTTGAGCACGTCGGCAACTTCACCGCCGAGGTCGGCGTCAAACATTTCGTCGACGGCGTCGTGGCGGGCGCGAATTTTGTCGAGTTCGAGCAGCGGATAGACGAGCCAGTTAGCGAGGGTGCGCGCGCCGACTGGAGTCAGCGTGTCGTCGAGAACGGCGAGCAGCGAGCCGGCGCGGGTGGCGTCGCTGGAGGCGACGAGTTCGAGATGGCGGCGGCTGGTCTCGTCGACCAGCATGTACTCGGCAACGTGATAGGGGCGGGGTGGGCGCAGATGGGCAAGATCGCGGCCGAAATTGTCTTCGACGTAGCGCAGAGCGGCGCCGGACGCGGCGGTAAGCGCGTCGTCGAGCGGGCAGGCTTCGTTGAAGCGGCGGGCGAGCGTATCGCGCGCGGCCGCGGGATCGAAGGCGGCGGCGTCGAGTTCGGTGAGCGGATACTTAAGGCCGGCGAGCACGGGCGCGAGTTTCTCGACACCCTTGGGCGCGAGAATTTCGCGCGGGGCGAGGCGTGCGAGTTCCTCGCGGACGGCGGCGGCGCCGCTGATTCGCGCGGCAATAAATTCGCCGGTTGAAACGTCGAGGGCCGCGAGCGCGTAGGGGTCGGCGTCGGGGGCGAGGGCGAGCAGGAAATTCTTCTCGTCGGCCACCAGCACCATTTCCTCGCCGACGGTGCCGGGGGTGATCACGCGTACGACCTGGCGCGCCATCAGGCCACGGGCGGCAGCGCGCGGATCGGTGGGCGAAAGCAATTGGAAAGCGCCGCCCTTGGCGCTGGAACCGGCGGTGGTGTCGGCGGCGCTCTGCTCGCAAATCGCGACCTTGAAGCCGGCCTTGAGCAGCCGCGCGATATAGGGTTCGGCGGCGTGGTAGGGAACGCCGCAGAGAGGCACGCCGTCCTTGGAGCGCGAGGTGAGCTGGATATCGAGGACGCGCGCGCCGACCTCGGCATCCTCGAAAAACATTTCGTAGAAGTCGCCGAGGCGGAAGAAGAGGATCGCGTCGGGCACTTTCTGCTTGACGCTCAGATACTGGGTAATCAGCGGGGTGCGTTTGATC
>DATGHN010000351.1:0-6013 GCA_035308005.1 Solirubrobacteraceae bacterium | reverse complement strand
TCAGCCAACGGCGAATACAGCTGCGCGCTGTCGCTCGACCCGGTCAGCCTTGCCGGGAGCGGCGACCTCGTCCACAACGAAGGCGACCTGGCGATCGTCGTGGCCGCCGACAGCATCGAGAAGCTGCGCGGCGCAACGATCGACTGGCGCGATGACCCGCCGCGCAGCGGCTTCATCGTCGTCAACCCCAACAAACCGCCGCGTCCGCTTGCGCTCCCCGTCCTGCCGATGAGCCTGCCCGCGGACCCCGGCGGCGCGCCTGGCCCGCGGACGCCACAGGCCGCGGCGTCTGCGCCGCCGGGAAACCTCGACAGCGACCTCGCACGCCGCGTGATCGCCGTACTCGAGCGCGACGTTAACCCCGCCATCGCCGCCCACGGTGGCCACGCCGAACTCGTCGCCGTCGAAGGCGCCACCGCCTACCTGCGACTAGGCGGCGGCTGCCAGGGATGCGGAATGGCAACCGTCACACTCAGCCAGGGCATCGAGGTAGCAATCACCGAAGCGGTACCGCAGATCGCCGCGATCGTCGATGTCACCGACCACTCCTCGGGAAGAAACCCCTACTTCGAGCCAGCCAAGAAATAGCCGACGCGCCTCGCGCTCGCTCCCGCCCAGATTCGTGCGTCCGCTGTGGAGCGACGGCGGGTGCTGCTTCGACGAGGCCGGGCACGCGATTCCGCAGATCGCGAGTCTTGGCTTTGCGGTCGGCACGGGTAGCACGTAGAGCCTTCGCGCTGAGCCAGTGCTACCACTGAATCGTTCGGGGGAGTCCGAAGTGCGGTAGGGCCGTCGTCGCGGGGAAGCGGGTGATGTGCGCGATGAGATCGCCCTCGAGTGTCAGCACCAGTAGCCCGAGCGCGCGGCCGACGTCGGTGTATGGGTCTTTGGCGTACTGGCCGAACGCGGGTTGGGAGTTGGCGCGTGTCGGGATGAGGCGGTGGGGGTTTCCGCGCCGTGCCGCGAACGCACGGTCGTAGAGTTGCTTGATTGCTTCGTGGCCTTGGTACTCGTGAGGCTCGGGGGGCATCGTCAGCCACGCGTCCTCGGTCAGCAGCGCGACGATTGGTTCCACTTCTCCGCGCTCGAACGCGTCCGCGAACCGCCCGACGAGCTCGTGTTCTTGGGCCGATCGCGGGAGCGGCGCTCGGTCGTGCGCTCGCAGCCCCCGCTCCTCGATCGTCGCGCGGGCACGGATGAGCGCGCTATTCACTGACGTCGGGGTGGTGTCCAGCATCGCGGCGACTTCAGTGGCTAAGAACCCCAGCACGTCGCGAAGCACGAGCACTGCGCGCTGGCGTGGCGGGAGTCGATGAAGCGCTGTGAGGAACGCGAGAGTTACCGCCTCGCGGGTCTCATAGCGGGCCTCCGGACCGGCCTCGCCGTCGGCGACGCCTTCGAGCAGCGCGTCGGGATAGGGCTCGAGCCACAGCACCTCGCCATAGCGAGTGGGCTCCGGGACGGCGTACGCCCGCCCTTCCGCCGGCCTGGGGCGCCTACGGCTGGCGCGCAGCATGTTCAGACAGCGGTTGGTAGCGATCCGATACAGCCAGGGGCGTAGCGTCGGGTATTCCTCGACCGACTCCAACGCTCTCCACGCCGACAGCAGCGTGTCCTGCACCGCGTCCTCGGCGTCCTGCACCTGCCCGAGGATCCGGTAGCAGTGCAGCTGCAGCTCCCGCCGGAAGGGGTCCGTGAGCGCCGCGAACGCCTGATGGTCGCCCGCACGAGCACGGATCAGCGCGCTTTCGCTCACGAGCGAAGTCTGGCATCCCGGCTCACAACCACTGCAACACCACGGATGCTTGAAATTCGTCGGCGAGTTTCTCCACCAGGCGGGGTCAGAAACGGCGACAGGGAAATTCACGTTCCGAAGGCCAACGCGCACAAGTCGACCCGCCAAACGGTCGATCGGACCGCGGCCTGGTCGGGATTGGGTCAAGCGTCGTGGGAGAGAAAAGGAGGTTCAAATGGTGCATCCCGCTCTTACTCGAGCGCTCGCCACCGCTCACATCGAGGACCTACATCGCGCGGCCACCCGTTGCCAAACCATCCGCCTCGCCCATCGTGCACGGGCCACGCGTGCCAGCCACTCCAAATGCGTGCCAGGGAGACAAGTCCCCGTGAGTGTTTCGCGCCGCGGCGGACTCTTTAGCCGATGAACCGCAGGCTCTCCCGCCTCGCGGCGAGTTGGCGCACCGGGCTCTCCCGCTCGGTGCTCATTCTTCAAGCGGGAAACGCCCTCAACTACTTCGGTTACGGGCTCATCCTTCCCTTTGAGATCATCTATCTCCACCAGATCCGTGGCTTTTCAACGTCGACGGCCGGGCTGGTTCTGGCGGCGACGATGGGGACGGCCGCAATTGCCACTCCGCCGACGGGCGCGCTGCTTGACCGATACTCAGCCAAAGCAATCGTGGTCGCAGGGAGCTTGGCGAGCGCCCTTGGCTATGCCGGCTTCGCCTTTGTAGATCGTCCCTGGCAGGCGTTTGCATGCTCGATTGTCAGCGGAGTCGGGCTCGGCGCGGCAGGGACGGCCAACCGCGTTTTGATCATCACGTTGGTCAAGCCCGAGCAGCGGGCGGCGTCGGTCGCGCTTGGCCGCGTCGCGGGCAACTTCGGTCTCGGTTCCGGCGCGACCGTAGCCGGCTTCATCATCGCGTCCGCACAGCGGCTCAGCTCCTTCCAGATTCTCTACCTCTTCGATGCCGTCACCTATGCAGGATTCGCGGTGATCGTGTTTGCTGCCGTGTCCCTCCCGCGCGCCGCGATCGTCACTCCGACACACGTCAACGGAGTCGGCTTTCGCGCCGTCGCTCGAGATCGGCTGTTTCTCGGTGTGATCGCCGCCAACATCGTGCTAGTCGTCGTCGGCCACACGTTCTTCTCGAACATCTTGCCGCCGTTTGCAAGGACTCACACACCGCTCGGCCCCGGTGCGATCGGGATCATCGTTCTCGTCAACACGTCCTTCGTCGTGATCGCGCAGATCCCGGCGGTACGCGTGGTGGCACGGATGCGACGCACACACGCTTTCGCGGCGGCAAGCGCGCTCTTCGCGGTCAGCCTGCTCGCTGTGCTGCCAGCCACGCTCATCCACTCGGAGGTCGCCGCGACGAGCCTCCTCGCCGGGGTTGCGATCGTGTTCGCAATCGGCGAGTGCGCACACATTGTCGTTCTCGGGCCGCTGGTCGCGGACATGGCTCCAGCCCATCTACTCGGCCGATACATGTCTCTCTACGGTCTGACCTTCACCATCTCCCTGGCCCTCGGCCCGGCGATTGGAGGTTTTCTTCTACAGACCGCGCCAGACGCGGTCTGGTGGGGCGGCGCTCTCGTCGCCTCAGCGATCGGAGCGGGCTTTCTCCTCTCCGGCGATCGCATCCCCGAGCCGTTACCAGCGACCGCGTCGAACGCGGCGCTCTCGGACCCCACGCCTGAGGCCGCATGACGCTCGTCGTCACCGGTCAGCAGTAGCCCGGCGATCTTGTTCGTGCCGCGGCTTGAGCGCTTGGGTTCGAATCCCGAGCATCCCGCGTTCGGCCAGATCCGAGAGCGGCGA
The DNA here is from genome assembly GCA_035308005.1 of Solirubrobacteraceae bacterium. Taxonomy (GTDB): domain Bacteria; phylum Actinomycetota; class Thermoleophilia; order Solirubrobacterales; family Solirubrobacteraceae; genus Palsa-513. The sequence continues at coordinate 2,451 of DATGHN010000351.1, read as the reverse complement.
GCGCGCAGCGGTTGCGGTGCGTCAGTCGAACGCGCGTCGGACCTTTGGGTGCACCAGGAGTGCGACGGTGCCAGCGTCGATCAGCAGCCCGAGCGCGTACGACGTGGGCGAGGCGTTGTAGGAGGAGGAGTCGAGAAGTGTCAGCACGAGCCCGATAACGGCGAACACGAGGTACACGCGGCGCGCAAGCTCACTGCGCATTACCAGGCCTGCACCGAGTACAAGCCCGACGAGCTGTTTACCAGCGAGGCCGTTTCCCCCGGTCGCGCCAAAGGTGTTGATGTCGGTGCCGGCGATCAGGCCGAGCAGGTTGGTCGCCACGAGCAGTAATCCGATCGCCATGACGGCCAGGACTGACCATCCATCGCGAATCGCGTCGAGGCTGCTGTCGGAGTCTTCGTAGACGTGAGCTGGTCACGCTCGGGACGAGCCATCGCTACGACATCGGTACGCCGCAGAGCAGCCTTGAGCCGCCAAGCGAGCCGCTAAGCGCACGTGCGACTATCCGGGAGCTCGGGGCAGGATGAAGCGCTCGACGGCGTTTGCGAACCCTTCCTCGGTGTTAGAAGACGTCACCACCGTTGCCGCGTGCTTGACGTCACTGCCGGCGTTGCCCATGGCAATGCTAAGACCCGACTTGGCGAACATCAGCGTGTCGTTGGGTCCGTCCCCGATCGTCGCGATCTCAGCTCGTGGGATCGAATACCTGGTCGACAAATCGAGGACCACCGCCCCCTTGTTGGCCTGTGGGTGAGTCACGTCAAGGTAGTAGGGCTGGGAGCTCGCAATCGAGAGGTGATTGCCGAAGCGCTCCTGTGCAGCGCTGGTAGCAGCGGCGATGGCGTGCGGGTCATCGCTCACGCCGACGAGCTTGGCGACGCCGTCGGTCAGCTCGCCGTAGCTTTCGACGACCGTGGGCGCAAACGCCACCGTCCGAGCCTCGCGGTCCACGTGCGGCGCTGCCAGTTGCCGCACATACCACTCTGCTCCGCGATAGAGCCAGGCATCGAGGCCGTGGGATTCGAGCAGGTCGACGACTGGTAACACGCTCCGCTGCGCGATCTCGTGCTGCTCGAGTACGACGAGATGAGGGTCTACCAGCAAACCGCCGTTGAACGCTGCGAGCGGCAACTCGAGCTCCAGCGGGTCGATAAGCATCGTCATGCCGCGTGGGGGGCGGCCACTCGTAATGGCAAATAGAACACCCGCGGCCCTGAGCTTGCGGACGGCCGCGACAGCCCGCTCGGTCAGGGCCTTCTCAGGCGTGACGAGCGTCCCGTCGACATCGGCTAGCAGAAGCCTGACGGGCGCTGCCGGGAGGGCGCTCATCGAACGCGTCGCTGTGAGCGCATGACCACCAGAGGATAGGACCCGGCTCTGGACGTTCTGTAAATGATCCGAGACGGGGGACGAATCGCGCACCCGATACCTCAATGTGAGTCAGCGAAGGGGCCCGCGGAAACGGTCCGTGCGGTCACCTAGTTTTCTGCGAAGCTTGCGTCAGGGTCATCACGGATCGCGAGGTGGTCGGAGCATGAGCGGAGAGGACTTCTTTGAGCCGCTGCCCGAGCGGGCGCCGGAGCCGCCCCGGGCGGCGCAGCCCGAATGGTTCGGGCCGCCGACGGGGACGCTCCCCGCCGTGCTTCCTTTTGCGCGGAGCGAAATGACGGGCTGCCCACGCCTTTAACAATGCGCCACACTTCGATGATGGAGCACGATCCCGATCGAAGTAGCGAGGCGGAAGTATCGCGACGAGGACTTGCTGGATTGTTGCGACGCCTGCTGCGCCTGGTTCGGCCTCGAGACGCTGTGCCGGCGGAGCTCCCGTCGCCGCCACCGAGCGGGACATGGGATCGCGGCGCAGGCCGGGGTAAGGGCGGTGGTGCTAAAGCCGGCGATCGCGAGCCGCGGCGGCCAGTCCCGGGTCGAGGCTCGGGCGCGGCAGAGGCGGCCAAGCCGCACGACGCTCTTGCGACGACCAGCGCCGTCGCTGGCCGGCGGCGACGGAGTCGAACCACCGCGCGCTGAGCAAGCACTACTGCGCGTCGAGCGAAGCAACGACGTGGCGGCTTGGTCGTAGGCTGGCGTTATCGGGAGCGACAGCGTCACCGGGCCGGTTTGGGCGGGAGGTGGATCTTGAAGCGTGCGACCAGGACGGTGGTGTTGCCAGCCTTGTAGCTGATCCAGCCGTGTATCGGTCAAGTGCAGGCGGCCGGCTCATAGTCGGTGAAGTGCACGCGCTGTCCTGTGACGACGTCCTGCGCGTCGGTCCGGAGCCAAGCGGATTAGCGGCAATTTGCGGGGTTTCTCGCGCGTTTGGGCACCGGCGCCCGGCGCGCTCAGGCGTCTAGCGCTGAGGTGAACTCGCGGGCGACGCGTGTTCGCGTGAGGCTGTCGCGTAAAGGGGGGTGGTGTCCGGTGGGTTTAAGACGATCTGGTGATGCCTCAGAA
>DATGHN010000350.1:0-8117 GCA_035308005.1 Solirubrobacteraceae bacterium | reverse complement strand
CGCGGGCGGCCCCTGGATCAGCAGGAAGTCGACCGGGCCGAGTAGCCAGCAGGCGACGCCGACGATCACGGCGAGCGCGAGGTTGGCGAGGTGGACGCTGCGGCGGATCCGCGGGCGGGCCGTGCGCGGCACGATCCGCGGCCCGAGGATCATCGCGAACAGCGGCCCCAGCCCGAACATCACCAGCGGATTGCGGAACATGCGATAGCCGTGGCGCGCCCGCCACGGCTTCGCGTGGTACTCGGCGACGGTCAGCGTCGGCACGTCGCCCTGACCGCGTCTGTCGAGGTCGGATGCGGTGGCGTGGTGGACGGCGTGGTTGTGGCGCCAGTTGGCAAACGGCGCGAAGACGATCACGCCGAGGACGCTGCCAAGCCAGATGTTGGCGCGCTTGGACGGCAGGTAGGAGCCATGTGAGCAGTCGTGGAAGACGATGTAGGTGCGCAGCAGGAAGCCCGCCGCGAGCACGCTGATCCCGAGCTCCAGCAGCACCGACACGCGCAGCGCGAAGTACATCGCGACGAGCAGGCCGAAGTAGGGGAGGACCGATGTGAAGAGGCCGCCGATGCTGAGCCGCAGGCTCGGCCGTGCGTAGGGCGCGAGGGCCTCGTTCCAGTAGGCGCCGCGGTTGCGATCGTCCTGATCGCCGGGGGAGGCGGCGTCGAGCTGTTGCAGGGCACCCTCTTCGAGCGCGGCGGGCGCGGCAGTCTCTATCAGGACCATCGGCCCCTTTCCACTTGAGAGGGTCTCGCGGCCCGGGAGTCGGGCTGCGGTCCGGCAAGCCTACACGCCGCACCGGTGGCGCGTCGACGTTCAACCGCTATTTCGTCCACGAATAGACTGCCCTTGATGGCTGGAGGCGGGCTTGCGCCGGACGTGCTCGCGGAGCTTCGGTCCGCACTCGCGCCGGATCAGCTGATAACCGAGCGCGAGCAGCTGCGCGTCTATGAGTGCGACGGGCTGACGAACCGCCGCGTCGTCCCGGCGCTGGTGGCGCTGCCGCAGACCACCGAGGAGGTGCGGGCGGTCGTGGCAACGTGCGCCGCCCACGCGATTCCGTTCGTCGCTCGCGGAGCCGGCTCGGGACTTTCCGGCGGGGCGGTGCCGGTCGCCGAGGGCATCGTGATCTCGCTCGCGCGGATGTGCCGAGTGCTCGAGATCGACGTCGACGCGGGGCTCGTCGTCGTCGAGCCGGGGGTCGCGAACCTCGACGTGACTCGCGCCGTCGCGCCCTACGGGTTCTACTACGCGCCCGACCCCTCCTCCCAGCAGGTCTGCACGATCGGCGGCAACATCGCCGAGAACTCGGGCGGCGCGCACTGCCTCAAGTACGGCTTCACCGTCAACCACGTGCTCGGCGCGCAGATCGTTCTCCCCGACGGCGAGGTGACCGAGCTCTCGGTCTGGGACGGTGGCCCGGACCTGCTCGGGGCCTTCGTCGGCTCCGAGGGGACGCTCGGGATCGCGACTCGCCTGACGCTTCGCATCCTGCGCGCGCCGGCCACCGTGCGCACACTGCTGGCCGGCTTCGGCCACACTGATCAGGCGGGCGAGGCGGTGTCGGCGATCATCGCCTCAGGCATCACGCCGGCGGCGATCGAGATGATGGATGAGATCGCGATCGAGGCGGCCACCGCGGCGGTCGGGCCCGACTACCCGCCCGGGTGCTTTTCCGTCCTGATAGTCGAACTCGACGGCCCGCTCGAGCAGGTCGAGGACGACCTCGCCGCCGTGGAGCGGATCTGCGGAGAACTCGGCGCGCAGGAGCTTCGAATGGCGGCCGACAGCGACGAGCGCGCGCGGATCTGGCGCGGGCGCAAGGCGGCGTTCGCGGCGATGGGGAGGATCAGCCCCGACTACTACGTGCAGGACGGCGTCGTTCCGCGCACGAAGCTGCCGGGCCTCTTGCGCCGGATCACAGAGCTCTCGGCCGAGCATGGACTGCGGGTCGGCAACGTCTTCCACGCCGGCGACGGCAACCTCCACCCGCTCGTCCTCTACGACTCGGGCGTCGAGGGGGAGCCGGCGCGCGCCCAGCACCTCGCCGAGCTGATCCTCGAGGCCTGCGTCGACGCCGGCGGCTCGATCACCGGCGAGCACGGCGTCGGCACCGACAAGGCCTGTTCGATGCCGCTGCTCTTCGACGACAGCGACCTGGCGGCGATGGCTCGCCTGCGCGCCGCGTTTGACCCGCAAGGGATATCCAACCCCGGCAAGGTCTTCCCGACGCCGCGGCTGTGCGGTGAGGTTCCCGGCCCGCACCGGGCCCATCCGCTCGAGCGGGCCGGCCTCGCCGAGCGCTTCTAGTGAGCCTCCCCGACGGCATCGTCGAGTACGAGCCGGGCGATCTGACGGTCATCGCCGGGGCGGGGCTGCGGTTGAGCGCGCTGCGGGCTGCCCTCGCTCCCCACGGCCAGCGGCTGTCGCTTGACCCGCCCGGCGATCCGACTCTCGGCGAGTGCCTGCTCGAGGACCTTTCGGGTCCGCTTCGACACCGCTTCGGGACGATGCGCGACCTGATCCTCGGCGTCGCCGTCGTGCTCGGCGACGGGTTGCGCGCGCACTCCGGCGGGAAGGTCGTCAAGAATGTGGCGGGCTATGACCTTGGCAAGCTGTTCTGCGGCTCGCGCGGCCGGTTCGGCTCCGTGGAGCGGCTCGCGCTGCGCCTGCACCCGCTGCCAGCGGCGGCGAGGACGATCGTGACCGGATCAGGGCGCTGGGGCGAGCTCCACCAATCCCAGCTGGTGCCAAGCGCGGTCGACGTCGCCGGCGGGTGCCTCCACGTCCTGCTCGAGGGCTCGCAGCGCTCGGTTGACGCGCAGGCTTCCTCCTTCGGCGGCGAAGAGGCCGACGCGGAGGCGACCTGGGGCGAGCTTCGGGAGCTTCAGTCGACGCTTCCCGGGCGCCGGCGCTGGCACGGCGAGGGCTCGGATGAGGCGCCGCTCGTGCGACCCGGTCCGCACGTCGCCTACACCCCGCAGGCGGGCGAGGACAGCTTCAGCCCGCTCGCCGAGCGCGTCGCGGAGGCGCTGTGGGCACGGAACTGACGCCGGTCATCGAAATCGATCGCGCCCTGCTTGCGGACTGCGTGCACTGTGGCTTCTGCCTGCCGACGTGCCCGACCTACACGCTCTGGCACGAGGAGATGGACTCCCCGCGCGGGCGGATCCACCTGATGTCGGCGCTCGCGGACTCGAGCATCGAGCTGACCGACACCGTCGCCGGGCACTTCGACCGCTGCCTGGGCTGCATGGCCTGCGTGAGCGCCTGTCCCTCGGGCGTGCAGTACGACCGCCTGATCGAGCAGACGCGCGTCGTCGTCGAGGAGCGCCGCCGCCGGCCGCTTGGCGAGCGCGTCCTTCGCTCGCTCGTCTTCGCCGTCTTCCCGCACCGCCGCCGCCTGCGCGCCGCGCTCGCGCTGCGCGCGCTCCCGGCGCCGGGCCCGCTTCGCACGCTCAAACAGCTCGCTCCGCCGTGGTCCGCGCCGGACTGGCCGCCGGTCCACCTGCCGGGCAGCGGACCGAGCGTCGCCGTCGTCGCGGGATGCGTGCAGAGCGTCGTCTTCGGCGACGTCAACGCCGCGACGGCGCGCGTCCTGGCCGCCGAGGGCTTCGACGTCCACGTCCCCCGCGCGCAGGGCTGCTGCGGCGCTCTGCACGCGCACGCCGGACGCCTCGCCGAGGGAGTGTCGCGCGCCCGCGAGCTCGAGCGCGAGCTCGCCGGCTACGACCATGTCGTCACCAACGCAGCCGGCTGCGGCTCCCACCTCAAAGACCACGGCGTCGCGGGCGCCGTCGACGTCTCGGAGCTCCTCGCCGGTCGCGAGCCGGTTGCGACGCGGCACCCGCTCGAGATCTCGGTCGCCTTCCAGGACTCCTGTCACCTCCGCCATGCCCAGCGCGTCAGCGCCCAGCCGCGCGAGATGCTCGCCACGATCCCCGGCTTGCGACTGCTCGAGCCCGCCGACCAGGAGCTCTGCTGCGGCAGTGCCGGCATCTACAACCTCGTCCAGCCGCAGGCCGCCGCTGAGCTCGGTGCGCGCAAGGCCCAGCGGATCCGCGAGACCGGCGCGCAGGCCTATGCGAGCGGCAACCCCGGATGCCTGATCCAGGTATCGGCGTCGCTGCGCGCAGCGGATGCGGCGATGCCGGCCTTCCACCCGATCGAGCTCCTCGACGCCTCGATCCGCGGCATCGGCGAAGACCAGCTTCTAAATGGGGCACGGCGGTGAGCGCCGACGACGTCCTCACCCCCGAGGCGACCGAGTTCCTGACCCTCCTGGCGCGCGAGTTCGCCGCCGAGCGCGACGAGCTGCTCGCCGCGCGCCAGGCGCGCGCCGAACGGCTGCTCGCCGGCGAGCTGCCCGACTTCCTCGAGGAGACCAGACGCGTCCGCGACGGCGACTGGCGCGTCCCGGCGGCCCCCGCCGATCTCGCCGACCGCCGTGTCGAGATCACCGGACCGACCGACCGCAAGATGGTCATCAACGCGCTCAACTCGGGCGCGCGCGTGTTCATGGCCGACTTCGAGGACTCAAACTCCCCGACCTGGGAGAACATGGTCGACGGTCAGCGCAACCTGACCGACGCGATCGAGCGCACGATCTCACTCGATACCGGCGAGAAGGCGTATCGCCTGAACGACTCGGTCGCGACGCTCCTGGTGCGACCGCGCGGCTGGCATCTGACCGAACGCCACTTCGAGGTCGACGGCGCCGCGATTCCGGGAGCGCTGTTCGATTTCGGCCTCTACCTGCTGCGAAACCACGACCGCCTGCGTGCGATCGACAGCGGCCCCTACTTCTATCTGCCGAAGCTCGAATCCCATCGCGAGGCACTACTTTGGAACCGCGTCTTCGAGCGCGCCCAGGACGAGCTCGGGATCCCGCGCGGAACCATCCGCGCGACGGTCCTAATCGAGACGATCCTCGCGGCCTTCGAGATGGACGAGATCCTCCACGCGCTCGGCCCTCACGCGACAGGCCTCAACGCGGGCCGTTGGGACTACCTCTTCAGCGTCATCAAGAAGCTCGGCCACCGTGAGGAGTTCGTGCTGCCCGACCGCAACGTCGTCGGCATGGGCGTGCCCTTCATGCGCGCCTACGCGGAGCTTTTGGTTGCGGCCTGCCACCGCCGCGGCGCGCACGCGATCGGCGGGATGGCCGCCTTCATTCCCAACCGCCGCGACGCGGAGGTCAACGCGACGGCGCTTGCGAAGGTTCGCGAGGACAAGGAGCGGGAGGCCTCGCAGGGGTATGACGGGACGTGGGTCGCTCATCCCGACCTCGTCCCGATCGCTCTCGAGGTCTTCGATCGCGTGCTCGGCACCCGCCCCAACCAGCTCGATGTGCTGCGCGAGGACATCGTCCCCGACGCGCCGGCCCTGCTCGACATCGCCGCGACGCCCGGCGAGGTCACCGAAGACGGCCTTCGCAACGACGTCTCCGTCGGCATCCAGTACATCCAGGCCTGGCTGAACGGATCGGGGGCGGTCGCGATCAACAACCTGATGGAGGACGCCGCCACCAGCGAGATCTCGCGCGCCCAAGTCTGGCAATGGTTGCGACACGAACGCTTCACGCCCGAACAGGTCCGCCGCGTCATCGACGAGGAGAGCGCCAAGCTCGGGCCTGGATACGAGCAAGCACGCGATCTGTTCGAAACGGTCGCCACCGGCGATCGGTTCATCGAATTTCTCACCCTCTCCGCGTACGACGTGCTCCGCTGAGCCGGCGGCGCCCCGCCCCGTCACATACAGCACAATGTTCCCGGTGGCGGTCATGACCAGAGAGCCGCTGGCGCCCGCAGCCACGCCCCTCCTGCGCGTCGAGGCGCTCAGCGTCCATTTCGAGTCGCTCAGCGCGTTGAACGGCATCGACTTCGACATCGACCGCGGCGAAACCGTCGCGTTCGTCGGCGAGAACGGCGCCGGCAAATCCACGCTCGTGCGCTGTATCGGTGGCGACATGGTCCCGACCAGCGGCCGGATCCTCGTCGATGGCGAGCGGCTCGGCTCCTCGCCCGCCGCCGCGGCACGCCGCGGCGTCACCGTCGTTTGGCAGAACCTTGCTCTATGCGACAACCTCGACGTCGCGTCGAACCTGCTCCTTGGCAGTGAGCCGGATCACCTCATGCGATCCCCGCCGCGCCTGCACCAGGCTGCCAAGGAGTTGCTCGCCGACCTCGAGATCGGCCTGACGGATACGACGCGCGGTGTCGCATCGCTCTCCGGCGGCGAGCGCCAGCTCCTTGCGGTCGCCCGCGCGATGGCCGGACGGCCGAAGCTGCTCGTGTTGGATGAGCCGACAAGGGCGCTCGGCGTGCACGAATCGGCCCAGGTGGACCAGATCGTGGCGAAGGTGCGCGAGCGAGGGACGACGGTCGTGCTGATCTCACACGACATCGATCAGATCTTCCGGCTGGCCGACCGCGTCGTGGTGCTTCGCCAAGGACGGATCGTCGCCGACGTCGAGACCGCCGACTCCCAACCCGAGGACATCGTCGCCTTCATTGCCGGACAACCGGCCGACTCCTCGGCTGGGCGCCAGCTGGGCCGGCTGCACGGCCTCGCTGATCGGCTGGCCTCCGCTGACCCGTCCTCGAGCCTGCCGCTGATCCTGTCGGCGCTTGGCGACGCTCTCGGAACGCCGCGGCTGTGCCTGCACCTCGTCGAGGGTGGACGGCTGCGCGTCGCGATGGCGCTCGGTCTTCAAACGGACCTGACCGACGCCTGGTCGGATCTGCCGTTCGGCGTTGGCGGCGGACCGGTCGGCGCGGCGGCCCAATCGGGGCAGACGGTCGTCGACTTCGACATTCGCACAAGCCCCGGGTGGGCTGACTGGCATTCGCTCGCTGCCCGGGGGAACGTGCGCAGCTCGTGGTCGGTTCCGATGGTCGGGACCGACCGCCTGCTCGGCGTGATCACCGTCTTTCGCGAGGCGCCTGGGCGCCCCCCGCAGCACGAGCAACGACTCGTGAATCTCTACGCCGGCTACATCGCCAGCGCCGTCGAGCGCGAGCAGCTGCTCGGCGAGGTGACCGCCCGCAACCGGGTGCTCGAGACGATTCGCGACGTGCTCGAGACACTGGCCGGCCCGGTGCCGCTCGCCCAGGGCTTGACCGTGGTGCTGCACGCCCTCTGCCGGGGTCTCCAAGCTGAGCAGGTGGCGCTCGTGACCAGCGCCGTTTCCGGAGCTTCCACTGAGAACTGGCTGGCCGTTGACTCGCGGGGCGAGGAGGTGGGCGCTTCCGCCGGGATAATCGAAGCGGCAGACCTGCGACGCAAGGACGGGGCACGCGACGGCCGGGCGACGAGCATCGTGCCGAGCGACGGCGAAGCGTGCATGGCCGTGAGCTTCTCGGCGCCCAGCGGGGGCGGCATCCTGCTCGCCCAGTGGTGCGCCGCGGCCACGCCGCTTGACGGAGTGGCGCTGATGGAGGATGCCGCCAACTCGCTTCGTCTTGCGCGCGAGCGCCAAGAGTCGGAGCGCGCGCGTGAAGAGGCGAGCGCTCTGCGCCGCTCGCGGGAGCTTCAGCGCGGGTTTCTATCGCGCCTCAGCCATGAGCTGCGCACGCCGCTGACCGCGATCGGGGGGTATGCCTCGAGCCTGATGGCGCCCGACGTCACCTGGGACGGCGAATCGCAGAAGCGCTTCCTCAGCCGAATCGGCGCAGAGTCGGCACGCCTCGGCCGCCTTGTCGTCGACCTGCTCGACTTCTCCGCGATCGAGTCCTCGACGATGCGGATGGTGCTCGACTGGTGCGAGTTGCCGCCGGTGATCGATGCCGCCGTTGCCTGCCTGACACCGACGCAAGCGGCGGCCATCCAGGTCGCCTGCCAGCACGACCTGCCCGTCATCTGGGCTGACCATGACCGGCTCGAACAGGTCTTCCTGAACCTGCTAGAGAACGCCCTGCGTCACACTCCTGAGGGGACCCGCGTGTGGGTCAGGGCAACTGGTGACGAGGAGCACGGGGTGCAGATCAGCGTCAGCGATGATGGCGGCGGCCTGCCCGAGGAGGTCGCGCACGCCCTGTTCGAGCCTCGAAACGGGGGCGTCGGCCCGGCTGCAGGCGCTGGTCTCGGCCTGTCGATCGCCAAGGGCATCGTCGATGCCC
>DATGHN010000349.1:0-2999 GCA_035308005.1 Solirubrobacteraceae bacterium | reverse complement strand
GCGCCAGGTCGCGGTCGCGATCAGCGATGAGAAGAGCGCGGCGTCCTACGACAGCCTCGACCTCACTCCGGCGACCGACCTCGCCGCCGCCTACGCGCAGGCCGGCCGGCTGAACGCCGGGCAGCGCACGCTCGTGCGCGCGATCGGGCAGCAGCCGTCGAACTCGGCGAGCTGGCTGGCGCTGTGGGAATACGACTTCAACACCTCCTTCGACCTGCCGGCGGGCCGACGGGCGTTGCGCGCCGAGTTCTACCTCAACCCGCGCAACCAGGCGAACGACGCGCTCGACCGCCAGTACCTCAAGACGCTCAGTTGACGGACCGCCGCGCGGCTTCGCGCGCGTGCTTCCACTCCTTTGCCGTCATCGCATAGATCTGGTGGTCGATCACGCGCGTGCCGATGCGCTCGGCCGCCGGCAGCACGCCCTCGTCGGTGAAGCCGAGCCGCTCGGGGACCGCTCGGCTGCGCGTGTTCGTGACGCCGGCGCGGATCTCGACGCGCGCGAGCCTCCAGCGATCGAAGGCGTAGTCGAGCAGCGCCGTCACCGCGGCGGTCATCGTGCCCGTCCCCTGTGCGTCGGCGGCAAGCCAGTAGCCGATGCTGGTCGAGCGGCGATTCCAGTCGATCGCGTGGAAGCCGACGACGCCGACGATGCGGTCGTCCGCCGTCACTCCGAGCTGCAAACCGCGGTTCTCCTCGAACTGGCGGCGCGCGGCGCGGATGAAGGCGAGCGAGTCGACGACGCCGCGGGTCTGGCCGACGAACGGCATCCAGTGTGCGAGATGCGTGCGGTTGGAGTCGATCAGCGCGAAGAGCTCTTCGGCGTCATCGTCTTCGAGCCCGCGCAGCCCGCGGCTTTCCCCCAGGTCGACTTCCATACTCACCCCTTAAAGTGTTGCGCAACGGGCGAGGTACCTTCGCGGTCGCGGCGGGCTGTATAGGATCGCCGCCGATGTTCGGGACCCTCGACCACGTCGGTGTGATCGTGCGCGACCTCGACGCGGCCGTCGCGGCGGCGTGCGAATCGCTGGGCCTCGAGGTCGCGCGGAGTGCCGATCTCCCCGAGTGGAGCATCCGCGCGCGCTTCCTCGGCGAGGGCAAAGGCAACCTCGAGATCTTCACCTTCGATGACCCCGAGATCCTCGAACCGCGTCTGGCGGGTCTCGACCGCCGGACCGATCACGTCGCGTTCCGCGTCGATGACCTCGAGTCGCTCGCGGCAACGCTTCGCGCCCGCGGCGTGCGCTTCTGCGGGCCCGACCGCGGCGAGGACGCCCTCGAGCCGATCCCCACGGGACTGTCGCTGGCCCTGTGGACGCGGCCGGAGACGAGCGGCGGAGCAGGGCTGCAGTTCATCCAGCCGCCGCGCGACTAGCGGCGCCATCAGCGCGCCGTCGAGCAGCCGGCGACGAGCGTTCCGCCGTCGCGCACCACGGCGACGTCCTCGAAGCCGCAGGCCTCGAGCAGCGCGCGCAGGCTCGCGGCCGTGAAGAAACGGACGTGATCCGAGCGCGGATCGAAGTGGCGCTCGAAGGCGCCGCGGGAGAGAGCGAGGCGCGCGCGCAATGCGAAGGGGTGGTCGGGCGTCGATGCGATCAGCGCGCCGCCCGGCTCGAGCACGCGCGCGACCTCCTCGAGCAGGGCGATTCCATCCTGGACGTGCTCGAGAACCTCGCCAAGCCACGCGGCGCCGAACGAGGCGGAGTCGAAGGGCAGCGCGTCGCCTTCGCGGGCGCAGACGAACTCGACGCCGCTCGCGCGAAGACGAGCGCGGCGCAGCGCCTCCGCGGCGACGTCGACGCCCGTCACCGAGAAACCGCCCTCGCGCAGCGCCGCTGAGAACCAGCCGCTCCCGCACCCCACGTCGAGTACCCGCGCCCCCGGCGGGAGCCGGCGCATGAGGTGGTCGCGGCGCAGCTCGAAGCGTTCCGGGGCAGCGTCGGGGGCCTCGCTCCAGATTCGCTCGAAGTAGCCCACGGGTGGGGAGGAAATCTATCCCTGCACCGCCAAAATCCGAGGTACAGTGGCTCGATTACCCGTTTGAGTGGGCCACGGCGCCTGCCCTGCTGCAGCCGGCGAGGGATCTGAGGATGAGGGTTGCTTACGACAGCCGAGCGAAGGGTGACCCACGAGGGATCGGTCGCTACGTGCGCTGCACGCTTGACGCGCTGCGCGAAACGGCCGGCCCGGCCGCACAGATCACCGAAACGCATCGCCCGCGCGGCAGCGACGTCTACCACTCTCCTTGGCTCGATGGCGCCCTGTTGCGCTGTCCCTGCGCGATGGTCGTCACGCTGCACGATCTCGTCGCTCTGAAGCGCGGCGCCGAGTACCTGCGCACCGGAGCGAGGTTTCGCCTCCGCTATCTGGCCGCCCAGCGCGCCGAGCGAGTGATCGTCCCGACGCACGTCGTCGCCGCCGACGCGCGCGAGCGGCTCGAGATCGACGCCGAGCGGATCAGCGTGATTCCCGAGGCCGCCGCCCCGGCGATGTACCCGCGCAGCGAGGCCGAGATCGAATCGGTGCGCAGGCGCCACGGCCTGCCGAAGGAGTACCTCCTGTGGGTCGGGAGCATGCTCCATCCGGAGCGGCGAAAGCGCGTCGCCGAGCTCGCCGCGGCGCCGCGCAAGCTGCCGCTCGTGCTGGCCGGCCCGACGCGCCAGTGGGCGCACGAGCTGCCCGATGTGACGCTGACCGGACAGCTCGACGACGACGAGCTCGCCGCGCTCTACAGCGGAGCCCACGCGCTCGTCTTCCCCTCAGATGAGGAGGGCTTTGGGCTGCCGCCTGTCGAGGCGCTCGCCTGCGGCACGCCGGTCGTCGCCTGCGAAGCCCCGGCGCTCCAGGAGGTGCTCGGGGCGCGGGCGACGTTTGTGCCGACCGGCGACATGGAGGGGCTGCTGTCAGCCGCTGTCGCCGTGGAGCGGCCCGCTCCCGATCCGCCGGCGTGGAGCTGGAGCGACGCCGCGCGAGCGACCTGGACGGTCTACGCCGAGGCG
>DATGHN010000348.1:0-6076 GCA_035308005.1 Solirubrobacteraceae bacterium | reverse complement strand
TGCGCAAGAACCGCCGCTACGCGATCCTTGCCTGCGTCGCGATCGCCGCGCTGCTTCCTGGAGACGTCACGACGATGCTGCTCGAGACGGTGCCGCTGTACCTGCTCTTCGAGGCCAGCCTGATCATCGCCACGCTCGCCCAGCGCCGGCGCCGACCCGCGGTCTGAGCGCGGCATGGCGCGCCGGCGGCGCGCTCTAGAATCGCTCGCGTGCCAGGAATCGTGATCGTCGGCGCCCAGTGGGGCGACGAGGGAAAGGGCAAGGTGACCGACCTGCTCGCCGAGCGCGCCGACGCGGTCGTGCGCTTTCAGGGCGGGAACAACGCCGGCCACACGATTGTGCGCGAAGCCCGCGAGTACAAGTTCCACCTTGTTCCGTCGGGCATCCTCTACCCCGGCAAGCGCTGCATCATCGGCAATGGCGTCGTCGTCGACCCCCGCGTGCTGATCGACGAGCTCGATTCGCTGCGCCTGCAGGGGATCGACACGAACGGACTGAAGGTGTCGGCGAACTGTCACCTGATCATGCCCTATCACCTCCTGCTGGACCAGGCGGGCGAGGCACGCCTTGGCAAGCTCCAGATCGGCACGACGCGGCGCGGGATCGGACCCTGCTACGCCGACAAGGCAGCGCGCCTTGGGATCCGGGTGCAGGACATGCTCGACGAGAAGATCCTGCGCAAGAAGATCGTCGCGGCGCTCGAGCCCAAGCGTCTCGCGCTGCGGCCGTTTGCGCGCGACGCCTCGCTCGACCTGCATGCGATGACCGAGCAGTACGTGACCTACGGCCACAAGCTCGAACCGATGATCGCCGACTGCGCGCGACTCGTCTGGGACGCACTCGAGGCCGACCGCATCGTGCTGTTCGAGGGCGCGCAGGGCGCGATGCTCGACATCGACCACGGCACCTATCCGTTCGTCACCTCCTCGAACCCGATCGCCGGCGCGGCGTGCGTCGGCGCCGGAGTCGGACCGCGTGACATCGATGAGATCTGGGGCGTCTGCAAGGCCTACACGACGCGTGTCGGCGCCGGCCCGTTCCCGACCGAGCTCGACGACTCCCTCGGCGAGGAGATCCGCCGCGTCGGCGGCGAGTACGGGACGACGACCGGGCGGCCGAGGCGCACCGGCTGGCTTGACCTCGTCGCGCTGCGCTACGCGTCGCGGCTGAACTCGCTGTCGGCGCTGGCCGTGACCAAGCTCGACGTGCTTTCGGGATTCGACCGAATCTGCGTCTGCACTCGCTACCGCGGCGAGGAGGGAGCGACCTTCGACCACTTCCCCTACCACCAGTCGGTGCTCCACCATGCGGTCGGCGAGTACATCGAGCTCGAGGGCTGGACCGAGGACATCAGCGAGGCGCGCTCCGAGGCAGACCTTCCGCAGGCTGCGCGCGACTATCTCGACTTCATCGCCGACCATCTCGGCGTGCCCGTGGCGATGATCGGCGTCGGTCCCCGCCGCGACCAGACGATCTGGACGCACCGCGGCGAGGAAACGCTCGTCGCTCAGGCCGCGGCGTAGTCCTCGATCGCCGCAACGACGCGCGAGCCGGCGCCGGGCTCACCCCACAGCGGCGGTCGCTCCGACGGGGTTGCCGCGGCGAGCGCGGCGACGGCGCGAGGCGCATCGAGACCAACGAGCGTGTTCCAGCCGGTGGCGACCGTGTCCGTCCACTCGGTGCGCTCGCGCATCGTCACGCACGGCACCGCGGCGAGATAGGCCTCCTTCTGAACGCCGCCGGAATCGGTCAGCACCGCGCGAGCGTTGTGCAGCAGCGCCGCGAAGTCGAGGTAGCCCAGCGGCTCGGTGAGCGTCACCGCGGCGGACGCGCGCTCGAGGAGCCCGTCGCGGCCGAGGCGCTCGCGCGTGCGTGGGTGTAGCGGCAGGACGACCGGTTCCTCGACCGCCTCAAGCAGCGCCACCAGCGCCTGGAGGGCGTCTGCGTCGTCGACGGTTGATGCACGGTGGGCCGTCGCCAGGACGTAGCCGCCGCGCGAGACCTCGAGGCGCTCGAGAATCGCCGTCCGCTCGAGCGCTCGCTCGCGCATCGCGATCGCCACGTCGACCATCACATCGCCGACGACCACTGCCTGTCCTGGGATCGTCTCGCGCTCCAGGTTTTCGGCGGCGCCGGCGTTTGAGCAGAGCAGCAGCGAGGACAGCTGATCGGTGAGGACGCGGTTTCGCTCCTCGGGCTGCGCTCGGTCAAACGACCGCATTCCCGCCTCCACGTGGACGAGCGCCACCTCCTCACCGGCGGCGGTGAGCGCGCCCGCGAGCGTGGAGTTCGTGTCGCCGTAGACGAGCACGGCGTCGACGGCGATCGAGCGCAGAAGGGGCCCGAGCTGCTCGAGCATGCGCGCCAGCTGCGCGGTGTTCGAGCCGCCGAAGACGCCGAGTGAATGATCGGGCGCCGGCAGTCCGAGCTCGTCGAAGAACACCGCCGAAAGCTCCGCGTCGTGGTGCTGGCCGGTATGTATCAGCACCTCCTCGTGGCGCTTGCGCAGCACCGGCGAGACCGCCGCCGCCTTCACGAACTGCGGTCGGTTCCCGACCACGCTCGCGAGGCGCATCAGGCGAGCTCGGACGCGATCCGTCTGGCGACCGCGTCCGCGATCTGGCTCGTCAGCGGACCCGGTACGTCGTAGCGCTGAGAGCCGACCCGCGCGACCGGGCGCACCTCATAGGGCGTCGCGGCGACGAAGGCCTCCTGCGCCGTTTCGAGCGAGGCGAGCTCGATCGACTCCTCGCGTATCTCGGCGACCGAGATGACGACGCGACGCGTGATCGAGTCGAGCACGTGGTCTGTCAACGGCGGCGTGCGGACCTCTCCGTCGCCGACCAGAAAGAAAGACGACGTCGGGCATTCGAGCACACGCCCGTGAGGTGTGATCAGGAGCGCCTCGTCGGCGCCCTGCTCGCGAGCGATACGCGAGGCGAGCATGTTCGCTCCGTAGGAGAGCGACTTGATCCCGTCGAGCAGTCGGGTCGGGGCATAGGTCACGGGCTCGAGCGCCAGCGCCGCCGGGAGGGCGGGGAGCGGCTCGATCAGCACGATCCGGCGCCCGCCGCGCGTTGCGACGATGCGGACCATCCCGTCGCGCTGCTCGCGCGCGTCGATCAGCGCCGCGACGTCGGCGCGGAATGCCTGTGCGTCGATCTCGAGGCGCAGGCCCGCGGCCGAGCGCAGGAAGCGCTCGAGGTGAGCGTCGAGCGCGTAGGGGACGCCATCGTAAAGCCGGCAGACCTCAAAGATCCCGTCACCACGCAGCAGCCCGAGATCGGTGACCGGGATGACGGCCTGCGACTCCTCGACGATCTGCCCGTCAACGCAGGCCAGGTCGGCTTCCACAGCGCCGCACGCTACCCGATCAGACGGGTGGTGCGGCCGGGCCGTAGCCCTGGGTATTCGAGACCGTCGAAGGGTCGCCGTCCTGGGCGACGGCGAGCTGCAGGAGCGTCGCATCGGACGCGGTCTTTGAGGCAAGGACGCAGGTGTGGCCTTCCTGGACCCAGGCAACGATGTTGGCGCCGCCGCTCTCAAGCAGTATGTAGTCGCCGTGATTGCGCGCGACCACGCGCCCGCTCTTTCCCCAGCTCACCGGCGCGCCGGAGACGATCGAGTAGCCGATCGCCTCCGAGGCCGCGGGATAGGCGCGGTAGTACTCCGTCGTCACGGTGCGCCCGCCGAGGCGGTCGCTGCGACTGCCCGAGGTCGGCCAGCCGCGCGCGGTCCAGTCGGGGAATGTGATGGTGGTGCCCGCGGCGACGAGTGTGCGCGGCGCGGGGCCATTCGCCGATGCCAGCGCGATGCGGGCCGTGCGAATCGCTGTCGGCGGCGAGTTGCCGGTGCCGAAGACCAATGCGAGCACGACGGCGACCGCGGCGCCGGCCAGCGCCAGCGAGTCGATGATGATGATCCGCCGCCGCCGGCGCGGACTGCGCGTTCGCGGCTGCCTGTCAGCGACGAGCTGCTCGGTGAAGGCGTGCAGGGTCGCCGGAGCCCGCGCCTCGACGGCGCGCAGGAGCTCGGCGATCCGTCGCTCGTCCGCCGCCTCGTGGCCGCTCTCTGGCTCTTCGCGCATCTGACCCATCTAATCAAGACGCCTTTCAGCGGCTGATCCTTCCCGGTCGTCTGGACCGTCGATCGAGCCCACGATCCGCCTGCGGGCGCGGTGCAGGCGCGTCGTGATCGTCGCTTCGCGCGTATCGAGCAGGCGCGCCGCCTCGCCATAGGAGAGACCGATTATGTCAACGGCTACCAGCGCGAGGCGGAAATCCTCGGGCAACTCGGCGATTGCGCCGTAGAGCTCCTGCGCCTCGTAGGCGTTCTCGGGCCGGTCGCCCAGCCGCTCGTCGGCCAGCTCGAGCTCCTCGACCTGCGCCGTGACGTGAGGCCGCCTCGAGGCCGTGCGCCGGGAGCTGAGGAAGGTGTTCCGAAGGACCCGCATCAGGTACGCGAGCTCGTCATCGCCGCGCAGGATGCGCGGCCGGGCGAGAACGCGAACGAACGTCTCCTGAACGAGGTCCTCGGCCTCGTGCGGCGACCCGCTCAGCGCCCACGCCGCCCTGTAAAGGCGGTCGACGTAGCGCGGCAGGACCTGGGGGTCAAGCCGTGGCGACATCGTGCAATGGCGGCCCGCTCATCGAATCGACTCTAGTGGGATGCTTGGCGCAGTGAGCGCCGACGGTCGCTTCGCCCCGAGCCCGAGCGGACCGCTGCACCTCGGCAACCTGCGCACGGCCCTACTCGCGTGGTGCTTCGCACGCTCTGTGCGGGCGCGTTTTCTGCTGCGAATCGAGGATCTCGACCCCCAGCGCTCGCGACGCGAGTACGAGCCCGGCATCCTCGACGACCTCGAACGGATCGGCATCGACTGGGATGGCGAACCGGCGCGCCAGAGCGAGCGCGCCCACGACCACCGCGCGGCGTTCGAATCGCTGCGCGGCGCCGGCGTCCTGTACCGCTGCTGGTGCACGCGCGCGGAGATCCGCGAGGCCGCCTCGGCTCCGCACGGCGCGCCCAAGGGCGCCTACCCGGGGACGTGCAGGCAGCTCAGCGCGGAGCAGATCGCGCAGCGCGAGCGCGGGGGCCGCCCGGCGGCCTGGCGCCTCGACGCCGCGCAGCGCCGTGTGTCGTTCACCGACGCCCTCCGCGGGGAGACGGCCGCCGCGGTCGACGATTTCGTGGTCTGGCGCGAGCTCGACGATCTCGCCGCCTACAACCTCGCGGTGGTCGTCGACGACGCCGCCGACGGCATCGGCGAGGTCGTGCGCGGTGACGACCTGCTCGACACGACGCCGCGCCAGATCCTCGTCGCACAGCTGCTCGGCCTCTCCGTTCCCGCCTACGCCCACGTTCCGCTCGTGCTCGGCGGCGACGGTGCGAGGCTCGCAAAGCGTCACGGCGCGGTCACCCTCGATGAGCGCCTCGCGCGCGGCGAGAGCGTCGCCGAGGTCGTCGGCTGGCTTGCCTCGAGCGCGGGCCTCGCGCCGGCCGGAGCCCGGCTCGCGGCCGCCGATGTGCTGCGCGGCTTTGAGCGCGTGAGGGTCTCGCGCGATCCGGTCGTCCTTTGACTGCGCGCGATCGCGGCGCGTCAGCGATGATGGCGGCGTGCGGCGCGGGGAGGAGCTAGCCGGCGGCGCGAAGAGCGTCCGCAGGCGGCCGGGCCTTCCCGGCCGCCTGTTCGGCTCGCTGCACGGTTACCGGCGCGCCTACGCAAGTGCGGATCTGATCGCGGGCGTGACACTGCTCGCGATCGCGGTGCCAGAGCAGCTCGCGACCTCGCGCCTAGCGGGGATGCCGCCGATCACCGGCTTCTACGCATTTATCGCGGGCACGGTGCTGTTCGCGATGCTCGGCTCCAATCCACAGATGTCGGTCGGTGCCGACTCGACGATCGCGCCGCTGTTCGCCGTCGCCGTGACGCGCCTTGCGCCGATGGGATCCGCGAGCTACGTCGATCTCGTCGGGATCGTGGCGCTGCTCGTTGGCGTCATCGTCTTCCTGATCGGCTTGCTGCGGCTGGGCTGGATCGCAGAGCTGCTCTCGGCGCCGATCATCGCCGGCTTCA
>DATGHN010000347.1:0-8167 GCA_035308005.1 Solirubrobacteraceae bacterium | reverse complement strand
CGCGATCGTCGCCGTCGAGGTACGCGTTTCTGCTCGAAAGCGCAAGGCCGTCGGGCGCCCGCACGGTCGGAAGAACCTCGATCGCCACCGCCATGTCGAGATCGCGCGCCATCCGGCGGATGACCGCCGCCTGCTGGGCGTCCTTCTGGCCGAAGTAGGCGACGTCGGGGTTGACGATGTTGAGCAGCTTCGCCACAACCGTCGCGACGCCGCGAAAGTGAGCCGCGCCGCGCGAGGCGCCCTCGAGCGGCTCGCTCAAGCCCGCCACCTCGATCGCCGTGGCGAAACCATCCGGATACATCTCACCCGCCGAGGGCGCAAACAGCACATCGACGCCCGCTTCAGCCGCGAGGCGCTCGTCGCGTTCCTCATTGCGCGGGTAGGCCGCGAGGTCCTCACCGGCCGCGAACTGGGCCGGGTTGACGAACAACGACATCACGACGGTCGCGTTGGCGGCGCGCGCGTGGCGCAGCAGCGCGAGGTGTCCGTCGTGGAGCGCTCCCATCGTCGGCACAAGGCCAACCGGCCGCTCCGCCTCGCGCAGCCGCTCGCGAACCGCGGCGATCGTCCGCGCCCTCGTCATCGTCGCCTGCTGGTGGCTCATCGGCGCCGCCGAACACTACCCTTGAGGCGATGCCGGGCCCAAGTGATCGGCGCGAGGCGCTCAAGGAGCTCCTGATAGACGCGCGGACCTGCACGCGGTGCGCGGAGCTTGCCGCGACGCGCACGACGGTGGTCTTCGGCGCCGGCAACGCCGACGCCGATCTGATGTTCGTCGGCGAGGCGCCCGGGGCCAACGAGGACCTCCAGGGGCTGCCGTTCGTGGGGGCGGCGGGCAAGCTGCTCGAGACGCTCCTTGGCGAGATCGGACTGAGCCGCTCCGAGGTCTTCATCGCCAACGTCCTGAAGTGCCGCCCGCCCGGAAACCGCGACCCGCGCCCGGGCGAGATCGAGAACTGCACCCCATACCTGGTGCGCCAGGTCGAGCTCGTCCAGCCGCGCGTGATCTGCACGCTCGGCAACTTCGCGACGAAGCTGCTGCGCGACGATCCGGCGGGCATCACCCGCGTGCACGGCCGCGCCGAGGTCCGCGCGATCGGCACCCACACGGTGCGCCTGTTTCCGATCTATCACCCCGCCGCGGCGCTCTACACACCGCGGACGCTCGAGTCGCTGCGCGAGGACTTCCACGCGCTGCCCGGGATCCTCGCGATGGCGCCGGCGGCTGCGCCCGCCCGCGAGCCCGTGCCGCAGCCTGAGCCAGAGCCAGAGCAGGAACCGATCGCCGCCGCGCCGCAGCCGGAGCAGCTGGGGCTCTTCTGAGCGAGCGCTTCTCAAGCAGCGGGCCGTCACAGACGGAGGACCTCGGCGCGCTGATCGCGGCGCGCCTGCGGCCCGGAGACGTCGTCTACGTGCTCGGCGAGCTCGGCGCCGGGAAGACGACCTTCGTGCGCGGGGCCTGCCGCGCCCTGGGCGTGACGGTCCCCGTGACCAGCCCGACCTTCGCGATCGCCCACCGCTATCACGGCCGCTGCGGGCTGCTCGTTGCCCACCTCGATCTCTATCGCGTGGAGGATCCCGGCGGCGTTGATTCCGAGCTCGTCGCCGACTACCTCGACGCGGAGACGGTCGCCTTCATCGAATGGCCGCCGGAGCGTGGCGGAATCCTCCCGCCGCCGCGTTTGACGGTCACCCTGTCCCATCGCGAAGGCGACCGGCGGGAGATCGAGGTTCGCGCGTGAGGATCCTCGGTCTGGACACCGCGACGCCCGACACGGCCGTCGCGCTGATGCTGCCCGGCGGCACGCTGCTGGAGGCCCGCCACGGCGCGGCTCCCAGCGGGCGTCCGCAGCACGCGCAGCGGCTGCTCGAACTCTCGGCGCGGCTGCTCGAAGAGGCGGGCCTTCGCTTCGCCGACCTCGACATCGTTGCCGCCGGCCGCGGCCCGGGCTCATACACCGGCCTCCGCATCGCGCTTGCAACGGCGCGCGGCATCGCGCGGGGGGCCGACGCGCGCCTCGTCGGCGTCTCGACGCTGCGCGCGCTCGCCGAGCCGCTCGGCGAGCGGCCGGCCGCGGCGATCATCGACGCGCGCAGGGGAGAGGCGTTCATCGCCGTCTATCGCGGCGAGCAGACCATCGTGGCGCCGCGCGTCTGCGCGCCCGAGGAGCTTGCCGCGACGGCTCTGCGCGGCGGTCCCGATGCTCTGGCGGTCGGAGACGGGGCGCTACGATTCGCGGAGCTGCTTGAAAGCGCCGGCGTCGACGTCGCGGCAGCGCAGAGCGACCTGCATCGCCTAAGTGCGGGGGCGATTTGCCGGCTCGCAGCTTCCGGCGCATCGACCGCGGCGGAGCCCGAGTACCTGCGCGCCCCAGACGCCGAGAGAACAGCGAATTGACCACCGCCCCGGCGACACTCGACATCCGCGCTCTCGCCTACAGCGACCTTCCTGCCGTCGCTGTGATCGAGCGCCAGGCTTTCCCGACCCCCTGGTCGATCGCGATGTTCGTGCTCGAGATGTCGAAGCCCGCAGGCCTCTGCCTGGCGGCGACGATCGACGGCGCCCTCGTCGGCTACACGGTGTGCTCGCGCTACGACAACGTCTGGCACATCATGAACGTGGCTGTCGATCCCGCCCTGCGCCGTCACGGGATCGCCTCGGCCCTGCTGTCGGAGCTCTACGCGCGCGCGGGCGACGAGCGCACGCAGTTCACGCTCGAAGTGCGCCGCTCGAACGGAGCCGCGATCGAGCTCTACCAGCGCGATGGATTCCGTATCGCCGGCCTGCGCCGGCGCTACTACCAGGACAACGGTGAGGACGCGCTGATCATGTGGCGTACGCCGGCCACGCTCCAGGGCCGCCTCGACGACGTGCCCGCAGCCGACCCCGTCGCGCACCATCGGCCGTGATCCTCGCCCTCGAGACGAGCTGCGACGACACCTGCGCCGCGCTGGTCAGCGACGACGCCGAGATCCTCGCCAACGTGATCTCCTCACAAGAGGTCCACAGCCGCTTCGGCGGCGTCGTGCCGGAAATCGCCGCTCGCCACCACATCGAGCTGGTCGACGCAGTCCTTTCCGAGGCCTTCACGCGCTCCGGCGCGACCGCGGCCGAGGTGAGCGTGGTCGCCGCCACGCGGGGGCCCGGGCTGCTCGGAGCGCTGCTCGTCGGCTTCAACGCCGCCAAGGGCTTCGCCGCGGCGCGCGAGCTGCCGTTTGCCGCCGTCGATCACCTGCACGGCCACATCGCCGCCGCGCGCCTTCGCCCGCGCCGCTTCGACCCGCCGTTTCTCGCGCTGATCGCCTCCGGCGGCCACACGCTGCTGCTCGACGTTCCGGGCGGCGGCGCCGAGATCGAGGTGCTTGCGCGCACCCTCGATGACGCCGCCGGCGAAGCCTTCGACAAGGGCGCGCGGATGCTGGGGCTCGGCTACCCCGGCGGTCCCGCGCTGTCGCGCCTCGCGCAGGCGGGCGACCCGCACGCCCACGCGTTCCCGACCGGGCGAAGCGCCGACTTCTCCTTCGCGGGACTGAAGACGGCGCTTCTGTATCGCCTGCGGGAGGTCGACGCCGGCGACGAGCAGGTGCGCGCCGACCTGGCTGCCTCCTATGAGCACGCGATCGTCGAAGCGCTGACGCGGCGCGTCGTGCGAGGCCTGGAGCGCACCGGGCGCACACGGCTGGCGCTCGGCGGCGGTGTCGCCGCCAATAGCCGCCTGCGCGAGCGCCTGTCCGGGCTCGGCGTCGAAACCTTCCTGCCGCCGATCGAGCTGTGCACGGACAACGCGGCGATGATCGCCGCCGCCGCGCTCGACGCCGAGCCGCTCGCCTACCCCGACTACCTCTCACTCGACGTCTATGCGACCGGCGAGGGGCCGCTTCGATGACCGATGTCGTCCTCTACGCGCGGCCTGGATGTCACCTGTGCGACGACGCGCGCGAAGTCCTCGAGCGCGTCCGCGCGGAACTCCCGTTCGAGTTCAGCGAGCGCGATATCGAGGGCGACGAGGAGCTTCTGCGCGCCTATCTGGAGCGCATACCCGTCATAACGCTGAACGGCGAGGAGCTGTTCGAGCTGGGCGTCGACGAGTCCGTCCTGCGCGACTCACTCGCTAGAGTCCGCGCGATGAGCGACACGGAGATCGCCTCCGGGAGCGAGGAGCTCGGAGCGGCGTCGGAGCGGCTGTCGCTCGGCGTCGCGGCGCGCCTGTCGCGCTACCTGCAGGTGCTGACGCAGGCCCGCAAGATGGGTCGCGAGACGATCTCCTCGCACGAGCTCGCCGAGTACACGCACGTCAACTCGACGCAGATCCGCCGCGACCTCTCCGGATTCGGCAAATTCGGCAAGCGCGGCGTCGGCTACAACGTCGACTCGCTCCTCACCCAGATCCGCAAGATCCTGCGCACCGCCGGGCAGCACAACATCGCCCTCTTCGGCGCCGGCCATCTCGGCACCGCGATCGCGTCCTCTGAGATCTTCGCCGACCACGGCTTCCGAGTCGTAGCGATCTTCGACTCCGATCCCGCCAAGGTCGGCACGGCGATCGGCCAGCACGTCGTTCGCCACAACGAAGAGCTGCGCGCCGTCGTCGAGGAGCAGGACATCGTCGTCGGCGTCCTCGCAGTCCCGACCGCTGCCGCGCAGGGACTCGCCGACGCCCTCGTCGACGCCGGCGTGAAGATCATCTTCAACTATTCGGATGCGCTGCTGAACGTTCCGCCCGAGATGACGGTGCACACCTCGAGCCCGGCCGTCGACCTCCTTTACGCGCTCTACTTCTACCTCGCCTGATCGGTGTCGACGATCGACCTCGACCGCGCCGTCGAGATTTTCGCGGCGGCCACCGACCTCACCGTCGGCCTGGAGGAGGAGTTCCAGATCCTCGACCCCGCGACGCTCGATTTGGCGCCGCGCTTCGAGGAGCTGCGCGATGAGGCGGCGGCGTTCGATCCGCGCCTGCACGAGCACATCACCGGCGAGCTGATCTCCTCTGAGATCGAGATCATCTCAGGGCCCGGCGCCGACCTCGCCGACGCGCTTTCACGCCAGCGCGAGCGCCGCCGCGCGCTGTTCGCGCTGGCCGCGTCGCGCGGCGCCGAGCTCGGCGCCACCGGCACTCACCCGTGGGCCGACTACCGCGAGCAGCCGGTTATCGACACGCCCCACTACCACCGCGTCGAGGACGGTCTTAAGTACGTCGCCTGGCGGAACAACACCTTCAGCCTGCACGTCCACATCGGCGTCAACGACATCGACCGCGCGGTGCGCGTCTGCGATCGCTTGCGCGGCGTCCTCCCGCTGCTGCTGGCGCTGTCGGCGAACTCGCCGTTTCTCGACGGACGGCTTGCCGGGCTGCACTCGGCTCGCTCGCAAACCTTCACGCGGAGCTTCCCGCGCTGCGGCGTCCCCTACGCGTTCGGTGGCTGGCCCGCCTTCCGCGACTACATCGCCCTCTTGATCCGCACGCAGTCGATCATCGAGTTCACGCAGATCTGGTGGTCGGTGCGGCCGCACTTCGACTACGGCACCGTCGAGGTTCGCATCTGCGACGCCCAGTGCAGTTCTGGTGAGTCCGACGCCCTCGCCGGACTGATCGTCGCCTGCGCCGCGCAGGCGCTGCTCGAGGTGGACGCCGGCGAGGCCGGCGAGCCCCTGCCGGGCTATTTCATCGAAGAGAACATCTGGCGGGCGATCCGCCACGGGCTCGATGGGCGGATGATCGACTTCGACAGCGGCGAGGAATACGCCTCGAGTGAGATCGCCGAGCGGATGCTCGCCTGGACGGCGCCGGCGCGCGCCGCCTATGGACTCGACGTGGCGCCGCTCGGCGCGGAGGCCAACGGCGCGCAGCGCCAGCGCGCGATGATCGAGGCCGGGGCGAGCATGCGAGAGGCTTTCGAGAACTGCGTCCGCGACACGCGGGCGACCTATTCCGAGGAGGTGCGCGCATGAGCACAGAGCAACCGAGCGAGGCTGAGCTCCGCGCGGCCTGGGAGGAGCAGCTGCGCCGTCTACAACCGGTCGACGTCATCGTCCAGGCCGTCGTGTCGCTGATCAGCCTTGCCGGGCGTCGGCTCGGCGTTGAGCCGGGAACACAGCAGGAGCGCGACCTGGAGCAGGTCCGCGACGCGATCGACGGCGCACGGGCGCTGATGCCCGTGCTAGAGCGCCGCGAGGACCCCGCGAGCCTGGGCTCGTTGCGCGACGCGCTGTCTGGTCTGCAGATGGAGTACGCAAAGCTCGCCGGCGCCCCTGCCGCTGCGCCGCCTGCTCCGCCACACGCCGAATCAGCGGCTCCGCCGGCGCCCGAGGAGGGTGAAACCGGCGGTCCCGGACCGGCCCAGCGAAGCGGGCGTTTGTGGGTTCCCGGGTCCTAGCGGGACAGCGCTCCGACAGTCGCGACGGATAGAATGTGGCATCTGCCGGGTGGACGATCGGTGCCGCCCGGCTTTCGTGTTGTGTCTGGCGGCCGACGCGCTCGCGCAGACGTCATGGTGAGGAGCTTCTTTGAGTAATTTTCTGACTAATCACGGGGTTGTCGTCGCCCTCGTGTGCGCAGGCTGCGCGGTGCTCTACGGCGCCCTGACAGCGCGCTCGCTGCTGGCGCTGTCGCCGGGCAACGATCGCATGCGCTCGATCTCCGCCGCTGTGCAGTCGGGGGCTCGCGCCTACCTCAACCGTCAGTACACGACGATCGCCGGCGTCGGCGTTGCCCTCTTCGTCGCGTTGATCTTCGTCCAGAACATCGCCGTTGCGGTCGGCTTCGCGATCGGCGGGGTTCTGTCCGGTTCGACCGGCTACATCGGCATGAACGTCTCCGTGCGCTCGAACGCGCGCGTTGCCGAGGCGGCGCGCGGCGGCGTTTCGCCGGCGCTTCGGGGCGCCTTCCGCGGCGGGGCCGTGACCGGCCTGCTGGTCGTCGGCCTGGCGCTCTTTGGCGTCTCGGGCTACTACGGGATCCTCACCGCTGTTTGCGGCGACAGCCCGAAGACCGCGATCGACGCGCTGATCGGGCTGGGCTTCGGCGGCTCGCTGATCTCTGTCTTCGCGCGACTCGGCGGCGGCATCTTCACCAAGGCCGCGGACGTCGGCGCCGACCTCGTCGGCAAGGTCGAGGCCGGCATCCCCGAGGATGATCCCCGCAACCCGGCGGTGATCGCCGACAACGTCGGCGACAACGTCGGCGACTGCGCGGGAATGGCCGCCGACCTCTTCGAGACCTATGCCGTGACCGCGATCGCCGTGATGCTGCTCGGCGTCCTCACCTTCTCCGACAGCACACGCGTCGCGCTGTTCCCGCTGACGCTCGGCGCCGTCGCGATCCTCGCCTCGATCATCGGCACCTTCTTCGTGCGCTCGGAGAGCGGCAACGTCGAGGGCGCGCTCTACAAGGGCCTGATCGCCTCCGGTGTGATCGCGGCCGGAGCGTTCGCTCCTGTGACCTACTGGCTGATGCACGGCAACAGCTACATCGGTGGCGCCGCGGCGCCGTCGTGGGGCAAGCTCTACGTCTGCTCGCTGATCGGCATCGCGGTCACCGCGTGCCTCTTCGTGATCACCGACTACTACACCTCGACGCGCTTCACGCCGGTCAAGAAGACGGCGCGCGCCTCGCTCACCGGGCACGCGACGAACATCATCCAGGGCTTCGGCTCGGGGCTCCAGGCGACGGCGCTTCCGGCGCTCGTCCTCGTGCTCGGGATCCTCGCCGCCTGGAAGCTCGCCGGGATCTACGGGATCGGCGTGGCGGTCATGGGGCTGCTGTCGCTGACCGGCTTGATCGTCGCCCTCGACGCCTTCGGCCCGATCACCGACAACGCCGGAGGCATCGCCGAGATGGCCGATCTGCCCAAGGCGGTTCGCAACATCACCGATCCGCTCGATGCGGTCGGCAACACCACCAAGGCGGTTACCAAGGGCTACGCGATCGGCTCGGCCGGCCTTGCTGCACTGGTGCTGTTCGCCGATTACACCCACAACCTGGAGACCCATCTGGCGGCCACCGGCCGCGCAATGGTCGGCTTCTCGCTCTCCGATCCAGCGGTCATCATTGGCCTGTTCATCGGCGGGCTGGTGCCCTATCTGTTCGGCGCCATGGCGATGCAGGCGGTAGGCCGCGCCGCCGGTTCGGTGGTCACCGAGGTGCGGCGGCAGTTCCGCGAGATT
>DATGHN010000346.1:0-3207 GCA_035308005.1 Solirubrobacteraceae bacterium | reverse complement strand
CGAGCATCTGCCTGACCTCGCGTACACCAGCCGTCGTCAACTTGTAGGTCTTTCGAGCCTGGCGGCTTCGGCCGGCTTTTCCGACTTGCATCACCAGCTGAGGCTTCTTTGCCTTGAGTGAATCGAGGGTCGTCGTGACGTTGGCAAGCCCCTGACCCATGTTCCGCAACGTGGTGTTGATGTCTGCGCCGCTCCACCCGTCCTGGCCTTGAACCTCCTGGAACCAGTAGGCAACGACAAGGGCATGCTGCGGGCCTCCGATTGGCTGCGCGGCATGCACGAGATCTCCGACATCTTTGAATTCGAGATCACCGTCCGAGCCCTCGTCGATCTCCGTTGCACGCCGCTGCGGAAGGACGCTCTGTGCCGACGGGACCTCGAACTTATCGGCGGCCCACCTGAGCACGCGCTCGCGGGCGGGCCCCTCAAGTGGTCCAAGCGCCTCGCTGAGGGCGGCCATCGCGTCTAGTTCAAGGTCTGCCATCGATCAATCCTTCATTTGCACGGATAGAAGAAGCGTCCATGCTAGCACACAGTCGTCAGGTGTAAATGGCGATTCTCGCATTCGCCTGCATTCTGGGCTTGTTTTGGTGTGCCCTCGCTCTACGATGCTCTCGCATGTCTTTGCGCTGCTTAGCTTCTCTCCCTTATCGGACTATGAGCTAGCGGCACCGTCGACAGTCGCGGTGGAGGAGTAGGCGCTCCACCTGGCAGTTGTAAAGGCCCTAAATATAAGGCTATTGCGATTGCCGATCATCCGTCGATCGCGGCGTCGACTGGGGGACGCGATGGTGGTGCTGGACGCTTGTATCAATAGTAGTGTCAAACTAGGAATGATCCTAGCTCTCATTTTCTGGGGATTGTGGGGCTTTACCTCCGGCAAATACACGAGAGTCTAACTCCATTAGGTGAGTCATGGAGTCGATTAACCGCATGAGCGTCCCCTATTGAGTTGCTATCGGGCGGCACTGATCGCAGTCGCGGTGGAGGAGAAGGCAGTCCAGCGAGGCCCCGAGAGTGCTGCGGCGTCGTCCTGATCGGTTGGCGGACACCCCGACCGACCTGGGTCACTGGCATGCCGCGGCCCCGTGAACGCGTGAGCTCAGACGCCGTCTGAACGCGGCGAGCCGCACAAGATCGCGTCGTCCTTGCCGGTGCCCGTGATCGAGCTGCTCGTCGACGGCTGTCGCGTCCGATCGGCGTTGATCGCAGATACGACGGAGGGTGGCTTCACACCCACGCTGCTAACGCCCATGCACCTCGGCCGGTCACCGCGGCGGCACACCAAAGGCAGCGGTCCGCGTGCCGACCATCTCGCCAGCCGCGGACTAGTGGCAGACCGGCGCGGGAGGGTGGACCTCGAGCAGCACGCCGGCTTAGCTCCTCGGAGCCTGACGACCCAAGACATCGACCGGCGCGAAAGTCGCGCGGCGTCAGTCATACTGAAGCTATAGCTGACCGCTTCGCCGTTCCTGCGGTCACCTGAGATGCAGCGGAGAGATCGTTGCTATGGGCACCTCGTCTCGGGTGGCGAAGCGCAAGCAAGAGAGCGTTTGGACGCCTACCTAAACCATCCTGAGCCGATCCCGACTCTGGCGCAAACCGTGGCGCACGAGCCCAACAACGACGAAACCCCCGTCAACGCGAGGGTTCTGAAGTACCGCTACCGGGATTCGAACCCGGGTTTCCGCCGTGAGAGGGCGGCGTCCTAGTCCCCTAGACGATAGCGGCGTGCTGGCCGGCGCCTGAGGCTAGCAGAGGCCCTGAGAGCGGCACGCGCGTTGGCCCGTGCGGTATCGTCGCGCCTCGCGCGGATGTGGCGGAATTGGTAGACGCGCACGGTTCAGGTCCGTGTGGAGGTAACTCTGTGGAGGTTCGAGTCCTCTCATCCGCATCGCGTCACCCCGGGAGCTGCCGCCGACCAAATGCGGTGCCGGCCGCGACGAGTTTGATGACGCCCCGGCTCGGCGGCCTCACCCGCCGTACTCGTCGTGGCGCCGGAACCAGTTGAGCGGATCGTCCTCTCCCCGCCCCTCGTTTCTTCCTTTCGGCGCCCGGTCGAGGCACTGGTACATCCCCCAGAGGCCGTCGAGGCCGCGAGAGAAGGCCGAATACGTGTGGTAGACGACCCCGTCCTCGAGCGCAAACGAGCTCACACCGGGACGCTCGCGCGTGTAGGTCTCCCAGTCCGTGCCGGTTGTGGCGGCCCATGCGTCGAACGGCGCGCGCGCCTCTTCCGGCGGGGACCACGCGGGCGACTCGCGGAAGTTGTATTCGACGGTACCTGAGCGCTCCTGCTCTTCCGTGACGACCACGCCGAAATCGCGGTTGAAATCACTCGCCGCCGAGGAGGCCCAGGGGAAGCTCCAGCCCATGCGCCGCTTATAGGCCTGCAGCTTCTCCAGCGGAGCGCGCGAAACCGCCCAGAGCATCACGTCGTGGCTCGCTAGATGGGGCGCGACGCCGTTGAAGCCGTCGGCGATTGCCGAACAGGCGGGGCAGCCCGCGCTGTAGTCGGGCCCGAACATGAAGTGGTAGACGAGCAGCTGCGAGCGCCCGCGGAAGAGGTCGCTGAGCGAGGCGCTTCCGTCGTCGGTTTCGAAGCTGTAGTCCTTCTCGATCCGCACCCAGGGCAGCGCCTGGCGCTGTTGGGCGAGCTCGTCTGCGCGCCGAGTCAGCTCCTTCTCGGCGCCAGCAGCTCGAGCCTGGCCGCGAGCCATTCATCGCGCGTCGCGGTTGCGTGTCCCGTCATCTCGATCGGTCTCCTCCTCGTTCACTTCGGCGCCAAAGGCGTCGCTACCCGGCCGGCCCCTCGCCGCCGAAGAAGCGCCGCGGATTGTCGACCATCATCTGTTCGATGTCGGCCTCGCTCGCTCCGCCGGCCAGCAGCGCCGGGACGATCTCGCGCGTGACCAGCAAGTAGTCGGCCGCGTCCTGGGCGCCCGCGAAGAACGGGTCGCCCTGCATGAAGTCCATGAAGCACGCCGCGTCGTGCGAGAGATGGACGCGGCCGCCGTGCCCCTCGCCGAGCAGCGCCAGCAGCGTCGCGATCCGGTCGGCGTTGGGGTTGAAATGCTCGATTCCGAAGCGGTCGAGGCCGAGCCAGGCACCCTGCTCGGCGACGGCGTGGAGGTAGTCGAAGTCGTTTGAGTCGCCCATGTGGGCGATGACGATCTGCGACGGGTCGACGCCCGCCTTGGTGAGCGC
>DATGHN010000345.1:0-7207 GCA_035308005.1 Solirubrobacteraceae bacterium | reverse complement strand
GCAAGGGCCGCGGCGAAGGAGGCCTCGATCCGCTCGCGCAGAAGCTCAAGCCCCTCCCCCGTCTGCGCCGACACCAGAACCGCGTCGCGGTGGCCGCCCTGAGCGCGGGCTCGCGCCAGATCGTCGAGCAGGTCGGCCTTGTTGAGAACCAGCAGCCGCGGGCTCTCGCCCGCGCCGATCTCCTCGAGCACGTCCTCGACAGCGCGCGTCATCGCCTCGATGTCGTCCTCGGGCGCGCTCGCGTCGACGACGTGGAGGATCAGCGCCGCCCGGCGCGTCTCTTCGAGCGTGGCCGCGAAGGCGTCGACGAGCTGGTGGGGAAGCTTTCGGATGAAGCCGACGGTGTCGCTCAACAGGTAGGTGCGCCCGTTGATCTCAAGCGTGCGGGTCGTCGGATCGAGCGTCTGAAAGAGGCGGTCGGCGACGGCGACATCGGCTCCCGTGAGCGCGTTCAGAAGCGTCGACTTGCCGGCGTTGGTGTAGCCGGCGAGCGCGACCTGTGGGAGCTGCGAGCGTTCGCGCTCGCTTCGCATCACGCCGCGCGAGGCGTGCACGTCGCGCAGGCGGCGGCGCAGGACGGCGATCCGGTTGCGGGCAAGGCGGCGGTCGGTTTCGATCTGCGTCTCGCCCGGTCCGCGCGTCCCGACGCCGCCGCCGAGGCGCTCGAGGTGCGACCACAGGCCGCGCATGCGCGCGAGGTTGTACTCGAGCTGGGCGAGCTCGACCTGCAGCTTGCCCTCGGCGCTGCCGGCGTGGCGGGCGAATATGTCGAGGATGATCTCGGTGCGGTCGACGACGGCGATGCCGAGCGCGGTTTCGAGCGTGCGCTCCTGGCGCGGCGAGAGCTCGTCGTCGCAGGCGATCACGTTGGCGTCAAGCTCGCCCGCGAGCGTGCGCAGCTCCTCAAGCTTGCCCGAGCCCAGGTAGCTGTTGGGGTGCGGTCGGTCCTGTTGCTGGAGGAGCTCGCCGACGACGGCGACTCCGGCGGTGCGAAGCAGCTCGCCAAGCTCGGCGAGGTCCTCGGTCCGCTCCTGGGAGGCGATGCATAGCGCGCGCTGGCGCGCGCGCCCCTCGCGCGGCGTGACCTGCGAGCTCAAGCGCTCAGCCTGCCGAGTCGCTCCACAGCCTCCTCGAGACGATCGTCGGGCGTGGTCAGCGAGATGCGGAAGAAGCCCTCGCCGTTCTTCCCATAGGCGCCGCCCGGGGAGAGCACGACCGCGGCCTCTTCGAGCACGTGCTCGCAGTACGCGGCGGCGTTCTCGTAGCCCGCCGGAACGGGCGCCCAGATGTAGATCGTGCCCTGCGGCGGGGTGACGTCGACGCCGATCCGCGCGAGCGCGTCGCAAACGAGGTCGCGCCGGCGTCGGTAGGTCTCGTTCATCTGTGCCTTGTAGCTGTCGAGGGCCGGCCCGAGCGCGGCCGCGGCGGTCAGCTGGACGGCTTCGAAGAGCCCGGAGTCGACGTTCGTCTTCAAGCGCCAGTAGGAGGCGATCGCGTCGCGGTTGCCGACGATCGCCGCGCAGCGCCAGCCGGTCATGTTGTAGCCCTTGGACAGCGAGAAGACCTCTACGCCGACGTCCTTGGCGCCCGGGGTCGCGAGGAACGACGGGGCGACGTAGCCGCCGTAGGTCGTCTCCGAGTAGGCGTTGTCGTGGACGATCAGGATGTCGTTGGCGGCGCCGAACTCGACGAGGCGCTCGAAGAAGCCGTCGGGGACGATCGCCCCCGTCGGGTTGTTGGGGTAGTTGACGAAGAGGAGCTTCGCCGCGGCGCGAGCCTCGGCGGTGACGGCCTCGAGGTCGGGGATGAAGCCGAGCTCGGGAACGAGCGGCATCAGCTCGGCGCGCGCTCCGGCCAGCAGCGGACCGCCCGTGTAGACCGGGTAGCCGGGGTCGGCGGCCAGCGCCACGTCATCGGGGTCAAGGAAGGCGATGTTGAGGTTGAAGATGCACTCCTTGGCGCCGATCGCGGGCATCACCTCGCCGTCGGGCTCGAGCCCGACGCCGAAACGGCGCCCGTAGAAGCCGGCGACGGCCTCGCGGAACTCCTCGCGGCCGCGGTTTGACGGATAGGTGTGCGTGCTCGGGTTGGCGACGGCGCGCTGGGCGGCCTCGACGATCGGCGGGAACGTCGGGATGTCGGGGTCGCCGATCCCGAGCGTGATCACATCGATCCCGGCGGCGCGCTTGTCGGCGATCTTGCGCTCGAGCTGGGCGAACAGGTAGGGCGGGATGCGCTCGAGGCGCTCACTGTGTTTCATCAAGCTCCTTGCGGAAGTCCTCGCCGAGCGTCCCCGCGCACACGGACACCGCCCAGCCGGTCAACGTCACACCTAGATCCTCCCCGATCGCGACGCTGAGCTCTCCACCGTCGAGCTCGACGGCGACATTGCGGGGGCCGCCCGCGAGGTGGTAGGCGAGCGCCGCGCCGCAGGCGCCCGTTCCCGAGGACATCGTCTCCCCCACGCCGCGCTCGAAGATGCGCGCCCGGATCACGCCCGGCGAAAGCTCGCGATACCAGGACACGTTCGTGCGGTTGGGAAACAGCGCGTGGTGCTCGATCGGCGGGCCGTAGAGGGAGAGGTCGAGGGAGTCGACGTCGTCGGCGGCGATCGAGCACTGGGGGTTGCCGACCGAGACGTGCTGGAAGGCGAAGCTGCGGCCGCCGGCATCGAGTGTGCCGCGGCCGTCGGGCGGACCCGACGGGAAGTCCTTGGAGGCGGTCGCTGCGCTACCCATCTTGATCGCCGCGCTCGAGGGCCCGCTGATGCGCGCGCGGATCGGGCCGGCCTGCGTGAGGATCGAGAAGTCGTCGGCGTCGGTGTGGCCGCGGCGGCGCAGATAGATCACGGCCTGGCGCGAGCCGTTGCCCGAGAGCTCGGACTCCGACCCATCGGGGTTGAAGATGCGTAGCCGCGCGACGTAGGCCGCGTCCTCGATCGGCTCAAGGAGCAGAATCCCGTCCGAGCCGATCCCGAGGTGCGGATGGCAGAGCAGGCGGACGCGCGCCGGCGTCAGCTCCCACGGGAGCTCGGCGGATTCGACGATCAGATAGTCGTTGCCGAGGGCCTGCCATTTCTCAAAGCGCATCGCGGCGATCATTGCAGCGCCGCCGCGAGGTCGTCGGGCGAACGCTCGGTGGCGTCCAGCAGCTCGACGCCGGCGAGCTTGCGCATCCACGTGAGCTGGCGCTTGGCGTAGTTGCGCGTACGACGCTTCATCGCCTCGATGTCGCCCTGGAGGAGCTCTTCGAAGCCGAGCGCGGCTCGCACGCCGCTCGAAGCGCCCGCGCGGTGAGCGGCGCGGACCTCCTCGATCACACCCGCGGCGACCATCGCCTCGACGCGGCGGTCGATCCGCTCATAGAGCGCATCGCGCTCCATCGTCAGGCCGATCAGGCGAGTCGGATGGCGAACGTCCTCGCTCCACAGCTGCGAATCGCCCTGCGGCGGCTCGAGCGCGCCGATCTCCTCGAGCTCGAGCGCGCGGACGATGCGGTGGCGGTCTGCGGGGTCGATTCCCTGCGCCGCCCACGGCGCGCGCTGCTCGAGCAAAGCGTGGAGGGCCTGCGGCCCGCGGTCTTCGAGCTCGGCGTTCCAGCGTTCGCGCACGCCCGGCGGCGGCGGCGGCCGCAGCTCAAGCTCGGTGAGCGCGGCGCGCAGGTAAAGGCCGGTCCCGCCGATCACGATCGGCACGCCACCCGCGGCGAGCAGTTCGTCGATCTGGGCGTGCGCGAGCGCCGCGTATTCGGCGACGCTGAAGCGGGCATCGAGCGGCAGAAACGAGACGAGGCGGTGCTCGAGAATGCGCTGCTGCGCGGCGGTTGCGACGCCGGTCAGGATCTCGAGGCCGCGGTAGACCTGAAGCGCGTCGGCTGAGACGGCGACGGGGCGCGCTCCGCGCTCGCGCAGCCGATCTGCGAGGGCGAGCGCGACATCGGTTTTCCCGACGCCGGTCGGGCCGAACAGCGCGATCAGACGCTCCGGCACGCGCTCAGTATCGTGACGCCAATGGCAGTCCGCATCGGCGCCGGCCTTTCGCGCACGCACGACGCGCGCGTCGGAGCGATCGAGGCGGCGCAGACGGCCGCGGCAGACCTCGGCGGGCGCCGCGCCGACATCGCCGTGGTGTTCGCCTGCGGGGACCATCTCGCGGCGCCGGAGGCGGTGCTCGAGGGCGTCTACGAGGCGCTTCGCCCGGAGCAGCTGGTCGGCTGCGGGGCGTCCGGCGTGCTGGCGGCGGGGTCTGAGGTCGAGGAGGGCACGGCGGTCGCCGTCTGGGCGGCCGCGCTTGACAGCGGCGAGGTCAAAGCTTTCCGGATCGACGCCCCGAGCGATGACGAGGACGAGGAGGAGCCCGAGTCCGGCGAGGCTCCGGCGATCAAGGCTGTGACGAGCCCGCCCAGGCTGCGCGGCTCGGCGACGGCGGCGATCCTCTTCCCCGACCCCTACAGCTTCGACACTCAGGGCCTGCTCGACAGCATGCGTCAGTCATCGCCGCAGGTACCGGTGCTCGGCGGCCTGGCGAGCGGGCGCACCTTCGACGGCACGGCGGCGCTCTTTCACGACGAGGTGGTGCTCGAAGGCGGCGCCGTCGGGCTCGTCTTCGACGGCGTGCCCGTTCACACGTGCGTCTCGCAGGGCGCCTCACCGCTCGGTCCGGAGCTGACGATCACGGCGGCCGAGGGACAGGTCATTCACGAGCTCGCCGGCAAACCGGCGCTCGTCAAGCTGCGCGAGGTCTTCGAGGAACTCGACCAGCGCGAGCGGGGTCTCGTCGCCGGCGGGCTGCTGCTCGGCATCGTGATCGACGCCGGAAAACCGGAATATGAGCACGGCGACTTTCTCGTCCGCGGCGTCGTCGGCGCCGACACAGAACAGGGCTCGGTCGCCGTCGGCGCGGACCTGCACGCCGGGCAGATCGTTCGCCTGCACGCGCGCGACGCGCGCAGCGCCGATCGCGACCTCGAGCGGGCACTCGCGCAGCGCCGCGCGACGCTCGGCGAGTCCGTCGCGGCCGGTGCGCTGTGCTTCACCTGCAACGGACGCGGGCGGGGCATGTTCGGCGTGCCCGACCACGATGCGGCGGCGCTCGCGCAGGCGCTCGCCGGAGCGCCGGTCGCGGGGTTCTTCGCCGCCGGTGAGATCGGGCCTGTGTCGGGCGAGAGCTTCCAGCACGCCTTCTCGGCGAGCATCGCCGTCTTCGCGGGCTGATGGGCCGCGTCGCGCTGCACGGTGCGCGCGTGCTGCTGACGGGCGCGAGCGGCGGGGTCGGGCAGGCGCTGGCGCGGCGGCTTGCCGAGGAGGGGTCGCAGCTCGTGCTGACGGGCCGTCGCGCGGACGTGCTCGAGACGCTGGCGAGCGAGGTCGGCGGGCGAGCGATCGTCGCCGACCTTGCGCTGCGTGAGGACGTGGCGCGGCTCGTTGAGTCGGCCGGCGAGGTCGACGTGCTGATCGCCAACGCGGCGCTGGCGGGGTCGGGGCGACTTGAATCCCTCGACGTCGAGCACATCGAGCGCGCGATCGCCGTCAACCTGCGCGCGCCGGCCGTGCTCGCTCAGGCTGTGGCACCGGCGATGGCGGCTCGCGGCCGGGGTCAGCTCGTCTTCATCGGGTCGCTGTCGGGGAAGGCCCCAAGCGGCGGCGCGGCCGTCTACAGCGCGACGAAGGCCGGGCTGCGCGCGCTCGCGCTCGGGCTGCGCATGGAGCTCGCACCGGCGGGGATCGGCGTCTCGCTCGTCTCCCCCGGCTTCATCGCAAGCGCCGGGATGTACGCGGACACCGCGATCAAGTTGCCGCGCGGAATGTCCGCGGTACCGATGGCGCGCGTGATCGACGCGATCATCCGCGCGATCGAGAGCGATCGCGGCGAGATCGACGTCGCTTCGCTGCCGATGCGCGTCGGCGCCGACGTGGCCAACCTCGCGCCGGGGTTGGCGGCGAGGGTCGGGCGCGTGATCGGCGCCTCCGATCTGGCGCTTCAGTTCGAGGAGCGCCAGAGCGAAAAGCGCTGAGCGGCTGAGGCTTTGGCCGCCAGCGGCCGGGCGGCGGCGCCAATCGCTTTGAAACTGGCACCGGTGGCCAGCCGGAGACGGGCGTTCGAAGAATCCACGGCCGCCGAACGGTCGGCTGCGCGCGTGAGGCCATCAGAAAAGGCTCTCCTGAAGCTGGCGATGCTCGGGACGGGCCCTCGCGGCCGGCGGGGTGAGCGGACGTTCGAAGCGCATCGCGGCGGAGCGCCTGCGCTTGTCCGGGTAGGAGCGCCCAGCCGGGCGCACGAGCTCGCCGAGGCGCCGGCGCTCGTCCGCAGCCAGATAGGCGCCGCGCGCGTAGAGCTCGGAGTAGCGCCCGACGAGCTCGGGGCGCTCCTGCTCGAGCCAGCCCATGAAGACCTCGCGCACGCCGGCACGCAGGTGCAGCGCGATCGGGGTGACGTTGCGCGCGCCGGCCTCGCGGGCGCGGCGAACGATCTCGCGGACCGCCGCCGGGTCGTCGTTGATGCCGGGCATCAGCGGCGCAACCAGGACGCTCGTGCGGATTCCCGCCTCCGTCAGGCGCGCGACGGCTTCGAGGCGCGCCGCGGGGCTCGGGGTGTGGGGCTCGGTGGCACGCCAGGCACCCTCATCGAGCGTGGGGATCGAGAGGGCGGCGCTGAAGAGTTCCTCCACCGCGAGCTCGGCGAGGATGTCGATGTCGCGCAGCAGCAGCGGCGACTTGGTCAACACCGAGCACGGCGTGCGACTCTCGAGCATCGCGCGCCAGATCCCGGGCATCAGGCTGTAGCGCGCCTCGACCCACTGGTAGGGGTCGGTGTTTGTGCCGAGTGCGACGTGCTCGTGCTTCCAGGACGGCCGCGCGAGCTCCTGCGCGAGCGCCTCGGGCGCGTTGACCTTGACGACGATCTCCCGCTCGAAGTCGCGGCCCGCGTCGAGGTCGAGGTAGCGATGCGTCGGCCGCGCGAAGCAGTAGACGCAGGCGTGGGTGCAGCCGCGGTAAGGGTTGACCGTCCAGCGAAACGGGACCATCGCGCGATCCGGGACGCGGTTGAGGACCGAACGCGCGCGCACCTCGTAGAAGCGGATGTCGAGCGCCTCCGGGGCGTCGAAGCGCCGCACGACCGCCTCGTCGCGGTAGCCGGGCAGGCGGCGCTGCTCCTCGTCGGTGAGCGTCAGGTTGGTCCAGCGCACGAACATATGTTCGTACTGGCGG
>DATGHN010000344.1:0-6589 GCA_035308005.1 Solirubrobacteraceae bacterium | reverse complement strand
TAGCAGGAGGCGCACTGAAGCGCCCACGCCCCGAGCTGGAAGCCGACGGCGATCGCCGCCAGGCGCGGCTCGCGGAAGACGCGCAGGCCTGCGCGAAGGCGCAGCAGCGTGGCCGAGAGACGCGTGCGCAGCGCGTCGATGCGCGCTGAGCGCGACTGGCCGCCGCGGCGGCTCAGAAGAAACGGCGCGGCGAGCACGAGCGCAGCGAGCGCCGCGGGCCCGAGCGCGACGGCGACCAGCGCCGAGTGGTTGCCGTTGAGGAGATTCACGCTCGAGAACATCACCGCGCCGAGGATCACCAGCGCGATCAGGTTCAGGAGCGTCTGGGAGATGATCGTGCCGAGGACGACCGGGAAGGTCTCGAGCGGGCGCCCGAGGCGGCGGGCGACAACGAGTGAGCGCGACGGCTCGCCGAGGCGCGCGGGCAGGGTCGCGCTCATCAGCACGCCGATGAAGGTGCCGTGCATCGCGTCGGCGCGGCGCACACCCCGGCCGGGCAACGCCGCGCGCAGGATCGCGTGCCAGGCGACGCCGCGCGAGGCCATCGCCGCACACATCAGCGCGAGCCCGAAGACGACCCACGAGGGCTGCGAGGTGACCAGCGCGCTGGCGATCTTGCCGGGGCCGATCTTTTCGATCGCGAGCACGGAGGCCGCGACGGCGGCGGCGCCCGCGACGACGATCGCGCCGCGGCGAACCGTCGCCAGCGTCCGCTCGCGGCTCGTGCGCGCGTCGGCCTCGAGGCTCTTCAGGCGCGTCTGGCGCGGCCGGCGGCGGTCGTCGAGATCGGCGCTTCGCGAGCCGACGCGCAGCGCCGCACGCTCGCGCGCGCTCACCGGCTTCGGCGCGGCGATCGCGTCGGTGTAGGCGTTCAGGACCTCGCCCGCGACGAGCGGCCACGCGTAGCGGCGCGCATGGGCGGCGGCGGCAACCGACATCGCCTGACGGCGGCGCACGTCGCCGGCGAGCTCGTGCAGCTGCTGAGCGAGAGCCTGTGCGTCGCCGCGCGGGAAGAGCACCCCGTCGGTGCCATCGCGCACGACGTCTGAGTAGCCGGCGATGTCGGAGGCGACGACGGGCGTGCCGACCGCGAAGGCCTCGGTCAGCACCATCCCGAAGCTCTCGCCGCCGAGCGACGGCGCGACGAGCAGGTCGGCAGCGGCGAGCAGCTCGGTCTTCTCGGCATCAGAGACCTTGCCGTGGGCGGTCACCCCGGCCTGGTCGAGCAGCATCACCTCGAGCTGCGAGGTCTCGACGCCGATCACGTCGAGCGTCGCCGGGACGTGCTCGCGCAGAGCCTCGAAGGCGCGCAGCGCGAGCGGAAGCCCCTTGCGCTCGACGGCGGCGCCGACGAAGACGAGTCGCAGCGGCCGCTCCGGAGTGGGCGCCGCCGCGGCGCGGAGCTTGCGCTCGCCGATCGCGACGCCGTTTGGGATCACGCGGTAGGTGCCGCCGAAGAAGCGCTCCCCGGTCCAGGCCGCGGCGCGCGAGACGGCGATCCGGACGTGGAGGTGGTTGAAGCGGCGGGCGGCGCCGGCGACGTTGCCGAGGTTGTTCGTGAGGCGGTTTGTGGAGTAGGTGTGGAAGGTGCCGACGAGCGGGAGGCCGCGGACGCCGACGGCGTCCCAGCTTGCGACCGGCACGATCGGCTCGTGGATGTGGACGACGTCGTAGTCGCCCTCGCGCAGCTCGCGACGGAGCTTGATGACCGCCGATGGGCTGAGCGAGACGTTTGAGATCGCGCCGTTGGCGGGCAGCCCGGCGGTTCGCCCGAGCGGGACGACGTTGGCGGCGAGCTCGCGGCGCTGCGGGCGGTGCCCGCGGTGCAGGCGCGCGCTGAGAGCATCGTCGGGGTCGAACGGCGTCAGGATGCGCGGCTCGTGGCCGAGCTGCTCGAACTCGTTGGCGAGCGCCTCGATGTGGCGCGTCACTCCCCCCGGGTACGACCACGAGTACGGCGAAACGAGGGCGATCCGCACGCCGCCATCCTACCGGGAGGGGCGTCCGTATACTCGCCGCGCGTGAGCGAAAGCGGTGGCGACGCGCGGGTTCGAGTTGCGATCATCGGCTCCGGGCCGGCCGGTAGCTACGCGGCGGGTCACCTGCTGCGCCACAGCGAGCCCGAGCTGCACGTCGACCTCTACGAGCGGCTGCCGACGCCCTGGGGACTGGTCCGCGCGGGTGTCGCGCCCGACCACCCGAAGATCAAATCGGTCACCAACCTCTATGAGCGCACGGCCGAGCATCCGCGCTTCCGGCTCTTCGCGAACGTCGAGTTCGGGCGCGACGTGACGCTCGCCGAGCTGCAAGAGCGCTACCACGCGATCGTCTATGCCGTGGGGACGCCGACCGATCGCTCGATGGGGATTCCCGGCGAGGAGTTGCCGGGGAGCTACTCGGCGACCGACTTCGTCGGCTGGTACAACGGCCATCCGGACTTCTGCGACCTCGAGTTCGACCTCAGCGGGGAGCGGGTCGTCGTCGTCGGCGCGGGCAACGTCGCCCTCGACGTCGCACGGATGCTCGTCCTCACGCGCGACGAGCTGGCCGTGACCGACATCGCCGACCACGCCCTCGACGTGCTCGCCTCGAGTGGCGTGCGCGAGGTCGTGGTCGTCGCGCGGCGCGGGCCGGTGCAGGCGGCGTTCACCAACCCCGAGCTGCGCGAGCTCGGCGAGCTGGTCGACGCGGACGTGATCGTGCAGGCGGCGGAGATGGGCGCCGGAGCGGCGATCGAGGACCCCGACGCCGAGCCGACGGCGCGGCGCAACGTCGAGATCATGCGCGAGTACTCGACGCGAGAGCCTGCGGGGCGGCGCAAGCGGGTCGAGCTGCGCTTCCTGCTCTCGCCGCTCGAGATCCGCGGCGAGGGTCGCGTGGAGTCGGTGCTGCTGGCGCGCAACGTCCTCGAGTCGACCGCCGACGGGTCGCTTCGCGCGCGGGCGACCGACGAGCGCGTCGAGCTCGAGGCGGGCAGCGTGTTTCGCGCGATCGGCTACCGCGGAACGCCGCTGATCGATGTGCCCTTCGACTCAGACCGCGGCCTGATCGCCAACGACGGCGGGCGCGTGCGGCGCGGCGAGTATGTGGTCGGCTGGGCCAAGCGCGGCCCGAGCGGGGTGATCGGCACGAACAAGAAGGACGCCAACGACACCATCAACGCGCTGCTCGAGGACCTCGCCGCGGGGGCGCTGCTCGACCCGGCGCCGATCTCGGACGCGGCGCTCGAGGAGTGGATCCGCGAGCGCCAGCCGGACCTCGTCGACTACCAGCGCTGGAGTGCGATCGATCGCCACGAACGCGGGCGGGGCGAGCCCCACGGGCGCCCGCGGATCAAGCTCGCGCGACTCGAGGAACTGCTCGGGATCAGGCACGGCGATGGCTGAAGATCCCGCCATCGCCCACCTGCGCAAGGCCGACCCGGCGCTGGGGCGGCTGATCGACGCCCTCGCCGACGTGCCCGTGCCCCAGCGCCCCGACCGCCCGAAGCCCGGCGAGCACTACGCGGCGCTCGTGCGCACGATCGTCGGCCAGCAGCTCTCGACCAAGGCCGCGCGGGCGATCTGGAACCGCCTGCTCGAGCACTTCGGCGGGAAGGCGCCGACGCCCGAGCAGGTGCTCGCCGCCGACCCCGAGGAGCTGCGCGCCGCGGGCGGGCTGTCGCGCTCGAAGACGACCTACCTGCGCTCGCTGGCCGAGCACGTCATCGAGGGCTCACTCGAGCTCGGCCGCCTCGAGGAGCTCGACGACGACGCGGTGATCGCCGAGCTGGTCGCGGTCAAGGGGATCGGCGAGTGGAGCGCGCACATGTTCCTGATGTTCCAGCTCGGACGACCGGATGTGATCGCGCCGGGCG
This sequence comes from Solirubrobacteraceae bacterium, assembly GCA_035308005.1. Taxonomy (GTDB): domain Bacteria; phylum Actinomycetota; class Thermoleophilia; order Solirubrobacterales; family Solirubrobacteraceae; genus Palsa-513. Next base: position 2,733 of record DATGHN010000344.1, on the reverse strand, counting down.
ATCTGGGGATCCGCCGCGGGATCCAGATCACGTATGGCCTGGAGGAGATGCCGACGCCGGCCGCCGTCGTCGAGCGCGCCGAAGCCTGGCGGCCGTATCGCACGGCTGCATGCCTTTTGCTGTGGCGCTCGCTCGACGCGGTGCCCGCAGACTGATCGGCGGGGGCGGCCTCCGGCTAGACCGGGGAGCAGGAGTCCTGGCCGGCGACCCGGAAGGAACTGCCGCAGCCACAGGCCGCGACGACGTTCGGGTTCTCGACCTTGAAGCCCGCGCCGGTGAGCGCGTCGATGTAGTCGATCTGCGAGCCGTCGACGTACTCGAGCGCCGCCGGATCGACGAGCAGCTTCATGCCGTGGCTCTCGAAAACCTTGTCCTCGTCGCGCTGCTCGTCGAACGCGAGCATGTACTGGAAGCCCGAGCAGCCGCCGCCGCGAACGCCGACGCGGAGGCCCGCGACCGCGACGTCCGCACCCTGTGAGGTCAAATACTCGAGGGCCTTCTCGGCGCCCTTGTCGGTCAGACTCACCATTGCTTCCAAAAGTATAGCGCCCTCCTGACGTGCTCTAGACTTGTCTTTGGATGCCCGACGCAGCCAGCATCAAGGCCCGGATCGAGGCCGGAATACCCGGCTCGAGCGCCGACGTCGACGACTGGACCGGCGGCGGCGACCACTTTCACGCGACCGTCGTCGCCGAAGCCTTCGCGGGGCTGACCCGCATCCAACAGCACCGCATGGTCTACGAGATTTTCGGCGAGGAGATCGGCGGTCCGATCCATGCCCTTTCACTGAAGACACAGCCATCGAGGAGCTCATGAGCGATCAGAACGACAACCCGATCCGCCAGGCGATCGCCGACGCGATCTCCGAGAACGAAGTCATCCTCTTTATGAAGGGCTCGCCGGAGGCCCCGATGTGCGGCTTCTCGGCGCGCACGGTCGCCGCGCTCCAGGCGCTCGACACGCGCTTCGCGGCGGTCGACATCCTGCCCGACCCGCGCATCCGTCAGGAGCTCAGCGCGCTCTCGCAGTGGCCGACGATCCCGCAGCTGTTCGTGCGCGGCGAGCTTGTCGGCGGTGCCGACATCGTCACCGAGATGTTCGAGTCCGGCGAGCTGGCCGGGCTGCTCGGCGCCGACGAGCAGGGCGATGCCACCGAGCCCGCAGTCGCCGACGGTTCGGTGCTGCAGATCGAGAACCGCCTGGCCTAGTCGCCGCCGCGGGGCGCTCCCGCCGACCGGCCCACCCATAGGTAGTGTCCGCCCTCGATGCGGCCGGTCGCGATCGTCACCGACTCGACGCACTACACGCCGCGCGCGCTGATCGACGCCGCCGGCGTGCACGAGGTCTCGCTGTACGTGCGCGACGGCGCGCAGGTGCGCCGCGAGACCGAGATCTCAGACTACGACGCATTCTATGAGGAGCTCGGCCGGGCCGCAGAGCTGCCGACGACGTCGCAGCCCTCGATCGGCGACTTCGTCGCGGCGTACGAGCCGCTGCTGGAGTCGGGCTCGGACATCGTGTCGATCCACCTCGCCGGCGGCATCTCGGGCACGGTGGGAGCCGCCGCGCAGGCCGCGGCGCTGCTCGGCGAGCGCCGCGAGGACGCGGCGCGAATCGAGGTGATCGACGCCGAAACCGCCTGCGGCGGGCTTGGCTGCGTCGTCCTCGCCGCGGCCGCGGCGGCCCGCGGCGGCGCGGGAATCGACGATGTCGTCGCGCGTGCGCGCGAGGCGCGGGAGGCACTCGCGATCTGGTTCTGCATCGACACGCTCGAGTACCTCCAGCGGGGCGGGCGCGTCGGACGCGCCCAGGCCTGGCTCGGCGGGGCCCTGAAGATCAAGCCGATCCTGTCGCTCGAGGCCGAGATCACGCCCGTCGAGCGCGTCCGCACAGCGAGCCGGGCGTTCGAGCGGATGCTCGACTACCTGCGCACGCGCCGCGACGACGGCGCCGACGGCTGGGTCGTGCAGCACATCCAGTCTCCAGAGCGCGCCGCGGCGGTGGTCGAGAGGGGCCGCGAGCTGTTCGGCTGCGAGCCGGCCTGGGTGTCAGAGGTAGGGCCCGTCATCGGCACCTACACCGGCCCCGGGCTGATCGGCGTCGGCGGAATTCCGGCGCGCTTCTTCGAGTAGCCCGCCGGGAAGCGCGTCGAGACCGGGACCGCGTCTGCGATCATCGCCCGCGCGGTGCCGATGCCCAAGCGAGCTCATCCTCACCTCGGTCGGGGCGCTCGGACACGCTTCATGGGCGCCGCGCTGACAGCCTGCGCGGTGGCCCTGACCTCTGCCTCGCTCGCCGCTCCGGCCGCGGCGGCGACCGGTAATCAGAGCTGGTTGGCGAGCTCGCTGGCCGATCCCGTGACGATCCAGCCGGAGTCGACCGGACCCGTCGATCCTGGCCCTGGCACGGCACCGTGGTCGGTGCTGATCAACGTCCAGGACGGATTGACCGAGTACACGTGCAGCGGTTCGATCGTCAACAACGCGTCAGAGGTGCTCACGGCCGGGCACTGCGCGGTGAACGAGAGCTCGGGCGTGCTCTTCCCGACGGTCGAATACACCGTCGTCGCCGGCACAGCGACCACCAATGGGAGCCCGCCGCTGAGCGAGGAGTCGCGGGGCGTGTCCGCCGTCAGCGTCTTCCCTGGCTACGTCAACGGCGACCACGGCGACGACATCGCGATGCTGACGCTGAGCTCGCCGCTGACGCCGAACTCCGGCGTCGCGTCGATCG
>DATGHN010000343.1:0-5308 GCA_035308005.1 Solirubrobacteraceae bacterium | reverse complement strand
CGCAGGCCAACGTCGCCGGGTACCGGTCGGCGCTGCTTGCCGCCGAGCACATCGGGCGCTTCTTCCCGATGCTGACGACCGCCGCCGGCACGATCCCGCCGTCTCGCGTCCTCGTCCTCGGCGCGGGCGTCGCGGGCCTCCAGGCGCTCGCCACGGCGCGCCGCCTCGGCGCCCAGACGACCGGCTACGACGTCCGTCCCGAGGTCGCCGAGCAGGTCCGCTCGCTCGGCGCCGGCTGGCTTGACCTCGGCATCGAAGCCGCCGGCGAGGGCGGCTACGCGCGCGAGCTGAGCGACGAGGAGAAGGCCGCCCAGCAGCAGAAGCTGACCGACGCGATCAAGGGCTTCGATGTCGTGATCACCACAGCGCTCGTCCCCGGCCGTCCAGCGCCGCGATTGGTGACCGCCGAGGCCGTCCGCGGCATGCGAGCCGGCAGCGTGATCGTCGACCTGGCGGGGGAGAGCGGCGGCAACTGCGAGCTGACGACGCCCGGCCAGGTGACGGTCGAGCACGACGTGACGATCGTCTCGCCGCTCAACCTTCCGGCCCAGATGCCCGAGCACTCCTCGCAGCTCTACGCGCGAAACGTGCTCGCGCTGCTCCAGCTGATGCTCGGCGAGGACGGCGAGCTCGCCCTCGACTTCGACGACGAGATCATCGCCGGCGCCTGCGTGGTTCGCGACGGCGCGGCAAGCAAGGCCGCCTGATGCTCGTGACGAACCTGACGATCCTCGTGCTGGCCGGCTTCGTCGGCTTCGCCGTGATCTCGAAGGTCCCGAACACGCTCCACACGCCGCTGATGAGCGGCACCAACGCGATCCACGGGATCGTCCTGCTCGGCGGCCTGCTCGTGATCGGCCTGTCCGGCAACGGCGCCTTCAACAAGGTGATCCTCGTCATCGCGATCGCCTTCGGAACGATCAACGTCGTCGGCGGCTTCCTGGTCACAGACCGGATGCTCGAGATGTTCAAGCGCAAGCCCGGGCCGCCGCCGCCGCCCGCCGCGGACAAGGACGCCTAGGTGCTTGCGACGACGTTCCTCCAGCAGGCGGACTTCCTGCACGTCCTCTACATCGTCGCCTTCGCCCTCTTCATCTACGGCCTCTCGGGGCTGACGGGCCCGCGCACCGCGGTGCGCGGCAACCGCATCGCCGCGGTCGGCATGGCGATCGCGGTGATCGCGACGCTGCTTGCGCGCGGCGAGGGCAACTGGGCGCTGATCGTGATCGGCGTGGCGCTCGGCACGGCGGTCGGCGTGCCCGCCGCCCGCCGGGTCCACATGACGGCGATGCCGCAGATGGTCGCCCTCTTCAACGGCGTCGGCGGCGGCGCCGTGTTCCTGATCGCCTGGGCCGAGTTTCGAAACACCGGCGGCTACCTCGGCGAGCCGACCTACTTCGCCGTCTTCTCACTGTTTGCGGCGATCATCGGCTCGGTCTCCTTCTGGGGATCGAACATCGCCTTCGGCAAGCTTCAGGAGCTCCTGCCGGGCCGCCCGATCACGCTCGGGCGCTCCCAGCAGCTCGTCAACGCGCTCGTCGCCGCGGCCGCGGTCGCCTGCGCCGTCGCGATCGTCGCGGGCTCCCACTCGCAGTTGCTCTTCATCCTGATGCTGATTGCCGCCGCGGTCCTCGGCAACCTCGTCGTGCTGCCGATCGGCGGCGCCGACATGCCGGTCGTGATCTCGCTGCTGAACGCCTTCACCGGGCTCTCGGCGGCGGCGACCGGCGTCGCGCTCAACAACCCGGCGCTGATCGTCGCGGGCATGATCGTCGGCGCGTCGGGCTCGATCCTGACCAACCTGATGGCGGTCGCGATGAACCGCTCGATCCCGGCGATCATCGCCGGCGGCTTCGGCGGCGGCGGGGTCGTCGCCGGCGCGACCGGGGCCGGCGAGCATGCGGGCACGGTCCGCTCGACGACCGCCGCCGACGTCGCGGTCCAGCTCGCCTATGCCCGCCAGGTCGTGATCGTGCCCGGTTACGGGATGGCGGTCGCCCAGGCCCAGCACGCCGTCCGCGAGCTGGCCAAGGCGCTCGAGGCGCGCGGCGTCGGAGTCAGCTACGCGATCCACCCGGTCGCCGGGCGCATGCCCGGCCACATGAACGTGCTGCTCGCCGAAGCCGACGTGCCCTACGAGCAGCTGCGCGAGATGGACGACATCAACCCCGAGTTCGCCCGCACCGACGTGGCGCTCGTGATCGGCGCCAACGACGTCACCAATCCCGCCGCCAAGACCAACCCCGGCTCACCGATCTACGGCATGCCGATCCTCGACGTCGAGGACGCCAATTCGGTCGTCGTCATCAAGCGCTCGATGAACCCCGGCTTCGCGGGCATCGACAACGAGCTCTACACCCGCCCGAACACGGCGATGCTGTTCGGCGACGCCAAAACGGCGGTCTCAGAGCTGACCGCCGAGCTCGCCAACATCTGATCCGCGCCGCGGCGCGTGCGAGACTGGGGCGAGTGATCGCCCGCGAAAAGGCTCTCGAGACGCTCGCGCGGGAGCGCTTCGACGTGGTCGTGATCGGCGGCGGAATCACGGGGGCGGGTGTGGCGCTCGACGCCGCGAGCCGCGGCTACAGCGTCGCGCTCGTCGAGCGAAACGACTACGCCTCGGGGACCTCGAGCCGCTCCAGCAAGCTCGTCCACGGCGGCCTGCGCTACCTCCAGCACTTCGATCTCGGCCTCGTGCGCGAGGCGCTGCTCGAACGCCAGCTGATGGTCGCGCTCGCCCCGCACCTCGTGCGTCCGCTGCAGATCGTCGTCCCGGCCTTCGACGGCGCGCGCCCGGACCGCCTCGTCGGCGTCGGCCTGAACCTCTACGACGTGATGTCGGTCGAGCGCCGCCGCGGGCAGTCCTGGAGCCCCGACCGACACCGCGTCATCGACGGCGACGAGGTCCTCGAGCTGCTGCCCGCGCTCGCCGCGCGCCGGCCGAGCGCCGGCTACCTCTTCTACGACTGCCAGACCGACGACGTCCGCCTCGTGCTGACGGTTCTCGGCGAGGCCGAGCGATTCGGCGCCGTGTGCGCGAACGACCTCGCTGTTGAGGAGTTGATTGAGGAGGGGGGTCGGGCTTGTGGCGTGCGCTGCCGCGACGCAAGAAGTGGCGAGGTGGTCGAGGTAGGTGCCACCAACGTCGTCAACGCGACGGGGGTCTGGGCCGACCGCCTGCGACCCGAGGAGCTCCACAACGAGGCCGAGGTGCCGCAGATCCGCCCGAGCCGCGGCACCCACCTGATCTTTCAGAGCGCCGATCTCCCGCTTCGCGCGGGGGCGATCGTGCCGGCCGGGGGCGGGCGGACGATCTTCGCGCTGCCATGGCTTGGCCAGACGCTCGTCGGCACGACCGACAACGACTACGACGGCGACCTCACGCACGTCCTGCCATCGGAGGACGACGTCGAGTACCTGCTCGCCGCCGTCAACGAGTTCTTCGCCACCGAGCTCGGCCCGGGTTCGATCGCCGGCGCGTTCGCCGGCGTGCGCCCGCTGATCTCGGGGACGGACTCCAAGAGCTCCGTCGACATCTCGCGCAAGGCCGAGCTCTATGAGACCTCGAGCGGCATGATCACGATCACCGGCGGCAAGCTGACCACCTGGCGGCGGATGGCCAAGCAGACCGTCGACCGCCTCGTCGAGCGCGAGGCCCGCGACGCGCCGTGCCGCACGCAGGAGATCCCGCTCGGCCAGCAGATCGATCCGGAGGAGCTTCCGAGGGTCGCGGAGATCCCCGATGAGTCCTTCGCCGCGCTCGCCGCCCGCTACGGCCACCAGGCGCACGACGTGCTGCGGATCGCCGCCGAGCACGCCTACCTCGCCGCGCCGATCGTGGCCGGCTTTCCGGACCTGCTCGCCGAGGCCGTCCACGGCGTGCGACGCGAGCAGGCGCGCGGGATCGCCGACGTGCTGCTTCGTCGCACGCGGCTCGGCCTGCTCGCGGCGCGCGAGGTGACCTCGCAGGAGACCCTCGAACCGCTCGCCGCGGCGCTCGGGGAGGAGCTCGGCTGGGACGCCGCGCGGCGCGCGGCCGAGATCACCAGGTTCCGGACAGAGGCCGCCGAGGAGGGGATCGTGGTGGCGGCGTGATCGCGGCGCTGCTCGCCGCGGCCGCGCTCGCGCCGCCGGTGACCGTCGCTGGTCCAAGCGCCGCGATCACCGCGGTCGACGGCGTCTCGCTGGCAGCCGACGGGAGTGGTGCGGTCGTCTTCCGAGAAACCGTCGGCGGCACCGCGCACGTCTTCGTGTCACTCGAACAGGCAGGCGTGTGGGCGGCGCCGGTGCAGGTCGACCCGGGCGTGGCGGCGGGGGCGAGCTCAGCGGCGATCGCCGCCGCGGGCGGCGGGAGCGTGGTGGTCGCCTGGATCGCCGGCGGAACGCTCTACGGCGCCGTCCACGCCGCGGGCGCGGCGGCGTTCAGCCTGCCGCAGCCCCTCGGAGCGGCGAGCGGCCAGCCGGCGCTCGGCATCGGCATCAGCGGAACGGCCTATCTCGCCTACGCGGCGCCCGACACCGGTGGCAGCGACGTCGACGTCGCGCGGCTCGACCGCACCTCAACCTCGTTCGTCTCACTCGGGGCGCTGACCGCGGCGCCCGCGGCGCTGTCGGGATCGCCGGTGCTGACGGTCGCAGCCGACGCGACCGCGGTCGTCGCCTGGACGCAGGCGGTGGACGGCGCGACGCACGTGATGGTTCGCCGCGCCTCGGGCGCCGGGCCGAGCCCGGTCCTCGACGATGCGACGGTCGCGAACCTGGGCGGCGTCGCGGGCGGCGCTGCAGACAGCCCGCAGGTCGGCGTCGAGTTCGACTCGAGCGACGCCTGGGTCGCGTTTCGCGAGACCTTCGGCGGCTCATCGAGGCTGATCGTCGATGAGCTGCTCGGCGACGAGCTACGCCCGCCGATGGCCGCCGACTCACTCGCCGGCGCCGTGGGCACGGCGTCTGCGCCGAGCCTCGCGGTCGGCGGGAACGGAGCCGGCCTACTCGCGGGCGAGCTCGCCCCGGCAACCGCGCTCACCGTGTCGGCGCTCGGGACGCGGGCTCAGCCGTTCGCGTGGACGCCCGGTGCGGTCGCCGCGCCGGCGACCGTCGCAGCGCCGCTGTGCACCGTGTCGGCGAACGGGACCGGCGCCGTCCTCTTCTCCCCGCAGGCCGGCGCCGTTGACGCGCAGCTCTTCTCAAAGGGGGTCGCCGCCGGCACCCCGCTCGCCCTCTCAAACACCGCGCTCGGGGCGGTCACCGCCGTCGGCGGCGTCACAAGCGACAACCACGGCGACGTGGTCGCCGCCTACCTCGCCGGGCA
>DATGHN010000342.1:0-6560 GCA_035308005.1 Solirubrobacteraceae bacterium | reverse complement strand
CGCCTAGGAGGGTCCCGTAGATGCCGATCGCGGCGCGCGCTCGCACAGTGCTCGAGCCGGCGCCGACGCGGTAGATCATCCGCAAATGCGACTGGTTTGAGTCGCGCTGCTCGACGAGCTTCTGCGGCACAAACGCCGGTGCGGGCTCCCAGGCATCGGGCTCGGGAAGGCTCGGAAAGCGGCCGAACAGCGCTGCCAGCTCCGCCTCGGACGGGAGGTGCTCGGTGTTGCCGACGAGGAAGGCGCCACCGCGGCTCGGGGACCAGCGGCGGTCGCGAAAGGCGACGATCTCCTCGCGGCTGAACGTCCGCAGATGCTCCTCAGGCCCGAGCACGGGCCGCCCGAGCGGGTGATCGCCGTTGGCGGCGCGGTCGGCGAGGTGGGAGGCGAGCACGGCCGGCTGGTCGTCGGCGCGCGCGATCTCCTGGATCACGACGCCGCGCTCGCGGTCGAGCTCGCCGGGGTCGATCCGCGGCCGTCCGGCGATGTCGCTCAGCAGGTCGATCGCCGCGGGCGCCGCCTCGGCGCGCGAGGTGACGTGGAAGGCGACGATGTCGTGGCTCGTGTAGGCGTTGATCACGGCGCCCATCCGCTCCGCGGTCTCGTTGACGTCGCGGTAGGTGGGGTAGGACTCGCCGCCCTTGAAGACGAGGTGCTCGAGGAAGTGCGCGATGCCGTTCTCCCGCGGGCGTTCGGAGCGCGCCCCGGCGTCGAAGGCGACCAGCGACGTCAGCGCACGCGTGCCGGGGATCGAGATGCAGTGGACGGGAAGGCCGTTGGCGGCGGCGATGGTCTTGATCTCGGGCATCACGACAAGCCTATTGAGTGCCGCGGCCGCGCCCAGGCGGCCTGCGCGAGCCGCCCTGCGCGCTCGGTAGGCTGAGCCGGCGTTGAAGATGAAGTCAAATCCCGCGGCGATGCTCGTCGCCGTCCTGATCGTGCTGGTCGTCGGCATCTGGTGGGGCGGGCACCCCAATGACCTGCCGGGCTTCCTGCGCGGCGCCTTCGTCGCCAATCCGCATGACACGATCATCAGCGAGGCGCTGAGCGACATCCAGCAGAACGACTTCCGCCGCGTCGGGCGAGGCGGGCTGATCAACGGCGCGATCACGGGCGCGGTGGCGAGCCTGGGCGACCCCTACGCGACGTACGAGACGCCGGCTGAGTTCAACTCCTTCAACCACCCCACGTCCCAGCACTTCTCGGGGATCGGAATCGACGTCCTGGATGTCGCCAAGGGGCTGCTGATCGAGAACGTCTTCCCGGGCGGACCGGCGGCCAGGGCCGGGCTGCGCTCGAGCGACATCATCACCTCAGCAGGTGGCCGCTCGCTCGCCGGGCTCAGCTCGAACGCCTCGACGAAGGCGATTCGCGGGCCTGCGGGCACCACGGTGACGCTTGGGATCGAGCGCGGCAGCACGCACTTCGAGGTGCGCGCCGTGCGCGGCGAGATCAGCCCTCCGATCGTCCTTGACAGCGTGACCTCCTACCACGGCGTTTCGATCGGCGTGATCGAGCTGCCGACGTTCGATGTCCCCGGCATCCACGCAGAGGTCGAACAGGCGCTCGAGGCGGTGCTCGCGCGTCATGTGAAGGCGCTCGTGCTCGACCTGCGCGACAACCCTGGTGGACTGGTGACTGAGGCGCAACTCGTGGTGAGCATGTTCGTCGCGCACGGGAAGGTGGTGACGACGAAGGGCCGCGCACAGCCGGCGAGCACGCTCTACGTGACTGGCCATCCGATCGCGCCGACGCTACCGATGGCAGTCCTTGTCAACGGCGACACGGCGTCGGCGGCCGAGATCACCTCCGGCGCGCTCCAGGACCATCACCGCGCCGTCATTGTCGGCACGCGGACCTACGGCAAGGGCGTCTACCAGCAGATCCAGCCGCTGAGCAACGGCGGCGCGGTCGCCGTCACCGTCGGCGAATACTTTCTCCCCAACGGCACCAACCTCGGCGCCGGCGGCTTGCGCCGCGGAGCCGGCATCAAGCCGAACGTCGTTGTCAACATGAAGGCCAACACACCCGGGCCCGACCTCCAGCTCAACGCCGCCCTGCGCCTTCTGGCGGCCAAAGCCGGGTGAGCGCAGGGTTTCCCGCCGTCCTCGAGCGGCGGGGGCGCTTCACCGTCGCGCGTGAGCTGTTCGGGCGCACGTCGGGGGGCGGCGGCCTCTCGGTTGACGTGCGCCGCGGCGACGCGCGGGTCGGCGATCTCGTCCTCGTGCGCCTGCGCCAGACGCGCCGCGGCAGCCGCGCCGAGATCGTTCGCCGGATCGGGCGCCCGGATGTCGCTGCCGACGTGATCGAAGCGCTGCTGCTCGATCGCGGCCTGGCGCGCGGGTTCGAGCCGGCCGTCGAGCGCGCGGCGCAGAAGGCCGAACCGAGTGCTGAAGCGGCGAGTGGGCGGCTTGACCTGCGGGCGCTGCCGACGATCACGATCGATCCCGCATCGGCGCGCGACTTCGACGACGCCGTGTCTGCCGAGCGGACCGCGGCCGGGGCCTGGCGGGTCTGGATTCACATCGCCGACGTCTGCGCCTACGTCGGTGCCGGCTCGCTTCTCGATCGCGAGGCGCGCCGGCGCGCGACGAGCGTCTACGTGCCGGGCACGGTCGAGCCGATGCTGCCCGCCGCGCTCTCAAACGATCGCTGTTCGCTGCGCCCGGGCGAGGACCGCCTGGCGGTGACCGCGGAGTTCGAGCTCGTCGGCGAGCGCGTGGTGCGGTCATCGTTCGCGCGCTCGACGATCCGCTCCGACGCCCGCCTCGACTACGACCAGGTCGACCGGATCTTCGCCGGTGAGGAACAGGCGGGCGAGGGCTGGGTCGCGACGCTTGGGGCGGCGCGCGAGGCGGCCGCGGCGCTTGGCAGCGCGCGGATGCGGCGCGGAGCACTCGAGGTCGCCGGGGCCGAGCCGGAGTTCGAGCTCGACCGCTCGGGGAATGTGCGCTCGCTTCGGATCGGCGAGCAGACGGAGTCGCACCGCCTGATTGAGCAGCTGATGATCGCCGCCAACGAGCAGGTCGCCGGCCTGCTCGCCGAGCGCGGCGAGCCGACGCTCTACCGCGTCCACGAGGAGCCTGACCCCTCCCGTGTCGAGCGCCTCGTCGCAGCGCTCGCCTCACTCGAGGTCCCGACGCCGCCGATCGCCGAGAACCTCTCGCCGTCGCAGGCCGGTGAGCTGGTCGGGCTGATCTCGCAGGGCGTCGAGAGCTACGTGCGCTCGAGCGGGCGCGGGCGTCGCGCGTTCTCCTCGCTCGTGCTGCGTTCGCTCAAGCAGGCCTACTACTCGCCGCGCAACCTCGGCCACGCCGGGCTTCGCTCGGCTCGCTACTGCCACTTCACCTCGCCGATCCGCCGCTACCCCGACATCGTCTGCCATCGCGCGCTGCTAGCCGCGGTCGGCGGCGGGGAGGTGGCGCCGGTCGCGGGCGAGCTCGCCGAGCTCGGCGAGTGGGCCTCGTTTCGTGAGCGCGAGGCCGTCGATGTCGAGCGCGCGGCCGATGATGTCGCGCGCTGCTTCCTGCTTGCGCGCGAGGACTCGCAGCGCGTCTGGGAGGGCGAGGTGACGGGTCTCATCGGCGCCGGAGCGTTCGTCTCGTTCGGTGAGGGGTTCGAGGGCATGGTCGCGGTGCGGCGGATACGCGCGGGCGGCGGCTCCTCCCGTGAGTGGTGGGAGCTCAACGAGGAGGGAACGATCCTGCGCGGCGAGCGTACGGCGGCGGTGCTCCGCCTCGGCGACCCGCTCGCGGTGCGCGTCGAGAGCATCGATGTGCTGCGCGGGCGCGTCGACCTGGACGTCGCCTGACCGCTACTGTCGGTCGATGGCCAAGGCAAAGAAGAAGGTCGCTCCCGGTGACGTTGCGTCAAATCGCTACGCAGCGCATCGCTTCAACCTGCTCGAGCGGATCGAGTGCGGCGTCGTCCTGACGGGCACCGAGGTCAAGTCGCTGCGGGCCGGGAGCGCCCAGCTGAAGGACGGCTACGCGACGATCGCAGGCGGCGAGCTGTGGCTTCGAAACGTCCACATCCCGCCCTACGGCCCGGCGAGCCGCGAGAACCATGAGCCCGAGCGCGAGCGCAAGCTGCTCGTCCATCGGCGCGAGATCGAGCGGCTCAGGGCGCGCGTCGGCGAGCGCGGCCTGACGCTCGTCCCGACGCGGATCTACTTCGCGGGGCCACGCGCGAAGGTCGAGATCGCGCTCGCCCGCGGCAAGGACGCCCACGACAAGCGCGAGACGTTGCGCCGGCGCGACGCGACGCGCGAGATCGAGCGCGGCCTGCGCGAGGCGCAGCGGAGCTAGAGCGTGCGGTGCAGGTAGGTGAAGTGCATGCCCACCGCGAGCCCGGCGATCAACCCCAGGTAGACGATGCCGACAAGTACGCGGTTGCGCGGTGAGACGCGGTAGTAGGCGGTCTGCATCGCGGTCGGCGACTTGCGGCGGTGCCAGCGGTTGTAGAGGTCGTAGCCGGCGACAAGGCAGATGATCAGAAGGATCGGGTTCGGCTGGAGGAACTCGAGCAGAACCAGCCCGCCGAAGCCCGCGAACCAAAGCCACGGCGCCATCGCGGCCATCGCGCGACCACCGTCAAGGGGCGTGACGGGCAGCAGGTTGAAGAGGTTGAGCAGGAAGCCGATGTAGCCGAGCGCTTCGAGGAGCTCGGTGTGGGTGGCAAGGCCGATCACCGCGACGCCCGCCGATGCGAAACCGCCGGCGAGCGGGCCGGCGAGGCCGACACGTGCCTCGGTCAGCGCGTCGTCGCCCAGCGAGCGAGCCCAGATCACCGCGCCCATGAAGGGGATGAACATCGGCGCGCTCGCGCGGATCCCGTGGCGGCGAAGCGCGACCACATGCCCCATCTCGTGGATGAAGATGAGGACGACGAAGCCGACCGCGAACTGAAGGCCCCAGATCGACGCGTAGGCGGCGACGGAGACCAGCGCCGTGCCTGCCGTGGCAAGGAGCTTGATCTTCGGCAAGAACAGCAGGACGGCCTTGATTTTCGCCAGCAGGGCGACGATCGCGGCGCCTGCGGCGCCGAGTTTCTCGCGAAGCCACGAGCGCTTCGGCTTGGCGAAGGCTTCTTGGGCGCCCACCTGCGGCGGGGGCGCCGTTGTGACGGGCGGCGGCGGATCCAGCGACCACCCGGAGGGCGTTTCCATGGTCCTCACAGTGTGGCACGCGGCCCCTGTGGCGCTCCTAAAGGCGAGATTTTTCCGCAGGATGCGGGATCGTTCCCGCGGCACCCTTGCAACGAAAAGGGGCTCGTCGTATGTTGCAACCAGACGCGGATTTGAGCCGTAAAGAGCGAGGCCACCGAGGTGTAAGGCCGCGCCACCCAGAGACCGGCAGCCCTTCGGGGCAGTCGGAGGAGGGTCCCTCAAACGGCTCGGTCCGCGTCGCTTTCGTTTTAAGCGCCGAGCGCGATGCGGACAGAGCGCCGAGGCGCACGCGCTACGATCTCCCTTGCAGCATCGAAATACCCCCCGGGGACGACAGGCTTCGACGTGGTCGGTTCGTGGGGGTGGTCGCGAGTCGAGGTTCCGGGCGGCCTCGTAAATCACCCGGAAAACCAATACGTGCGGACTCTCACGAGTACGCCCTCGTCGCCTAGGAACACCTAGCAGATGAGGTCTCGGCCCCCGCGGCCTGCGGCGGGGATCACCGGGATCAGATAGCAGGCTAACCCGGCGCGGCCCGCCCGCGCCAAGCCGGGAACATTTCAGCGGGCTGGTCCCCCGCAACCCCGCCGGCGAGGCGAGCGAGGGATGAGACCAGAGCGCCGGCTACGCTCGTAGACGCCACCTTCACGCGGTCGCGGACGTGGGTTCGATTCCCACCGTCTCCATTTCAGCCCTCAGTAGGCCCGCTTCAGCTGCCTAGCGATTCCACCATCGATGCGCCGCTGGGGACGACGATGACGCGAAGTGGTACCGGCTGATGCCCGCTTCGCCCTCGTGGCTGGAGTGCTTGCCGCATCGAGCACGCAGGCCCACCTAAACTCCGCTTCGAAATGAGGCGACCCCGTGGACCGCGGAGGCCTCGGCGCATGCTGCTGTTCGGGGCGGTGGCGGCGGCGTTCGCGGTGCTGAGTACGAGTGCGCTCGCAGGGAGCGGCGGCATTTATCGGGTGCCGAGCGCGGCGATGGAGCCGACCTTGCGCGTGGGTGTCATTGTCGTTGTCGTGCCGGACCCGCACCCTTCGGTTGGCGACATCATCGTGTTCCATCCGCCCGCGGGCGCGCTCGATGAGATCTGCGGCAACGTCCACGAGAAGCCCGCCCAAGCGTGTGCCCAGCCCACCAAGCAGCCATCGAGCGCCAACTACATCAAGCGCATAGTTGCTGGCCCTGGCGACACGTTCCTGATGAGGAACGGCCGTGCCTATCGCAACGGGAAGCTCGAGCAGCAGGGCTACGCGAGCTTCGCTGGGTGCACGAAGTCCGCCCCCGACTGCAACTATCCGACGCCGATCCGCATCGCGGCCGGCTACTACTTCACGTTGGGCGATAATCGTGACCAGTCCGACGACAGCCGCTTCTGGGGACCCGTGCC
>DATGHN010000341.1:0-3517 GCA_035308005.1 Solirubrobacteraceae bacterium | reverse complement strand
CCGTACTTCAGAGGCAAGGCGCTCGTCGAGTACGCGCTGGCTCAGTCTGGTGTGCCGTACTCGATCGTCCGGCCCACCTGGATCTTCGGCGGCGCCCAAGACATCCTCACCAACAACATCGCGTGGGTCCTGCGGCGAATGCCCGCATTTGCGCTTCCCGGTGACGGCAGGTACCCGGTACAGCCGGTGCACGTCGATGACGTCGCACGGATCTGCGTCGAGGCAGCGCAGTTCGAGCGAGACGAAGTCGTCGATGCAGCGGGACCGGAGACCATGGCGTTTGACGAACTCGTAGCCCTTGTCCGGGAGCTGATCGCAGCCCGCTCACGAATCGCCCATGTCCCTCCGCGCGCCATGGCCGTGGTCGCACGCGCACTCGGCGCCATAGTGCACGACGTCGTGCTCACGCGCGACGAGATCGCGGGACTGATGCAGGGACTGCTCGTTTCGAACGAGCCACCGCGCGGCACGATCGCGTTCAGCGAATGGCTCCGAGAGCACCGGGCGTCTGTCGGGCGCTCATACGCCAACGAGCTGGATCGGCACTTCGCCGTCGCGGCTACGCGCTAGCGCGACGCGCGTCGTCAGCCTGGTCGCGAGCTGCGGGACAGGGACTCGAACCCCAAATTTCTGCTCCAGAGGCAGACGTGTTGCCGATTACACCATCCCGCAAAGGGCCTCCGATTATAGGCGGCTAGGCAGCAGCGGCCGTCGACCAGTCCCGGTACAGCGACGCGTAGGCGCCGCCCGCCGCGAGCAGTTCGTCGTGAGTTCCCTGCTCGCGGATGCGGCCGCCCTCGAGCACGACGATGCGGGTCGCGCCGCGGATCGTCGAGAGGCGATGGGCGATCACGATCGCCGTGCGTCCGGCGAGAAGGCGGCGCAGGCCTTGCTCGATGCGCGCCTCGGTATGGAGGTCGACGTTCGACGTCGCCTCGTCCAGAACGAGGATCCGCGGGTCGGCGGCCATCGCCCGCGCAAAGGCCACGAGCTGGCGCTGGCCCGCCGAGAGCTGCCCGCCGCGCTCGCCGACTTCGGTGTCGTAGCCCTTCTCAAGTGCGGCGATCACCTCATGCGCTCCGACCGAGCGCGCCGCCGCCTCGATCGCCTCGTCACTGGCCTGCGGAGCGCCGAAAGCGATGTTCGAGCGGATCGTGCCGGAGAACAGGAAGGCTTCCTGGGGGACGATTCCCATCTGCGAGCGAAGCGACTGGAAGGTGACATCACGGATGTCGGTTCCGTCAACCAGGACGCGCCCGAGCGTCGGGTCGTAGAAGCGCGCCACGAGCTTGGCAAGCGTGGACTTGCCGGCTCCGGTCGCTCCGACAAGCGCGACGGTCTCACCGGGCGCCACCGTGAGGTCGATGTCGTCGAGGGCGAGACGGCCTGGTTCGCCGTCGCGACGGCGGTAGCCGAAGCTGACGTGTTCGAAGCGCAGCTCGCCGCGAATGCGCCCAAGCGTCTTCGCGTCGGGTCGCTCCTCCAGATCGGATTTCTCATCGAGCAGCTCGAAGATCTTGTCGAGCGCCGCCATGCCGGACTGGTAGGTGGTGTATAGCTGCGAGAGCTGCGTGATCGGGTCGAAGAAGTTGTTGAGCGCGGCGAGGAAGCCGACGAGGATGCCGAGCTTGATGTTGCCGTTGAGCACCTGGTCTCCGCCGTAGAGCAGGACAGCAACGGTGGCGAGGGAGGAAACGAACTCGATCGCCGGGAAGTAGGCCGCGTTGAGGTAGACCGTCGTCATGTTCGCGCCGCGGTTTTGCTCGTTGAGCTCGGCGAACTCGCGGGCGTGACGGCGCTCCTGCCCGAAGGCCCGGACGACGCGCGCGCCCGACAGCGACTCCTGGAGGTTTCCTGTGATCGCGCCGATCGTCTCGCGCGTGCGCCGGTAGGCGTCCGCCGACGCAACCCGGAAAACCAGCGAGCCGATCGCGATCAGCGGAATCATGATGAACGTCACGAGCGCCAGATCGACGTCGAATGTCAAGAGGATCACGAGCGTGCCGAGCAGCGTCAGCCCGCCCTGGAACAGCGTCACCACGCTGTCGGTGACGAGTGTGTCGAGCGCTTCGACGTCATTCGTCATGCGCGAGATCAGGACGCCCGTCGGGCGGCCCTCGTAGAAGCTGACCGGCAGCTGCTGAAGATGCTCGAAGATCTGCAGGCGCAGGTCGGCGAGTGCGCGCTGGCCGACCCATTCGACGAGGTATGTCTGCGCCGCCGTCATCACCCAGACGACGAGCGCGGCTACGCCGAACAGCACGACGATCAGCGCCAACCGGCCGAAGTGGCGAGGAAGGATCCCCTGGTCGATCGCCTGCGCGGCCAGGGGCGCCGGAGCCAGCGTCGCGGCGGTGCCGACGACCAACGAAGCGACCATCAGGGTCACCCGCCCGCGGTAGGGGCCAATCAGCGACGCCAGCCCGCGCAGGCGCCGGCCGCGCCCGGTCGTTCCGCGCAACCGTCTGCGCACCTCGCCAAGGCGCGCCCGCATCAAAGCGGCGCTCCCGTGCGCTCGAGCGGCTTGCGTGTGAGGAACACGCTGTCGGGCAGGCCCTTCTCGACGATCTCGCGATACAGCGACGAGCCGGCGAGCAGCTGCTCGTGGTCGCCGTGGGCGCCGACGCGACCGTCCTCCAGAAGCAGGATCTCGTCGGCGAGTGCGATCGTCGAGAGACGGTGGGCGATGATGAAGGTCGTGCGTCCGGTCATCACCTCGGCCAGTGCGCGCTTGATCTCGCGCTCCGTGCTCGCATCGACCGATGAGGTGGCGTCGTCGAGGATCAGGATCCGGGGGTCGGCGATGATCGCGCGCGCGATCGCGAGCCGCTGGCGCTGACCGCCGGAGACGCTCAGACCGCGCTCACCGATACGCGTGTCGTAGCCCTGCGGGAGGCGCTCGATGAACTCGTGGGCCTGCGCGCGGCGAGCGGCCTCGATGACCTCCGCGCGCGACGCCTCGGGGCGGGCGTAGGCGATGTTGTCGTGCACGCTCGTGCTGAAGAGGAACGGGTCATCGCCGGTGATCGCGACGGCCGCGCGAATCGACGCCACGTCGACCTCGCGCAGGTCGGCGCCGTCGATCAGGACGCGACCCGCGGTCGGGTCATAGAGCCGCGCGACCAGTGCGGCGAGCGTGCTCTTGCCTGATCCGGTCGCGCCAACCAGGGCGATCGTGCGACCGGCCTCGAGGTCGAGATCCACGTCGCGAAGCGCGGCGGGCCCGCCCTCGCTGTAGCGCATCGTCACGCCCTCGAAGCGCACATGCCCGCTGCCGGGCGGCAACGGCGGTGCGCCGGGCGGTGAGGTCAGCTGCGGAAGGCGGTCGAGAATCTGGAACACGCGAACGCCCGAGGCCGTTGCACGCTGCGCCAGGCTGAGTGACACGCCGAGCGTCCGCATCGGGCTCAGCAGCATCAGCAGGTAGGTGTAGAAGGCGGTGAACTGACCGATCGAGAGGCTGTGGTGGATGACGTAGTAGCCGCCGACGAGCAGGATCACGGCGAGCCCGACCTGC
>DATGHN010000340.1:0-2244 GCA_035308005.1 Solirubrobacteraceae bacterium | reverse complement strand
GAGGGGACGTCGAGGCGGCAACTCGGCAGCCCCTGCGATAACGCCGCCCAGCACGACCGCAGATTGCATGATCGAGCCGAGCCCTGATCCCGGGCTTCTCGCCGAGGCGATGAACGTCCATTGAATGAGTATCCAGATGGTTCGACCGAACCGGAGCCTCGCATCGTTTTCGCGGACCGCCGTAGGCAGGGACATACTCACGAGTCGCGAAGAACGATGCTGGGCCAACTGGCGCCCACTTCATGACGCAGAGCGGTTGAGGGTCCGCGCGTTCGTAACATGCGGGCCCTCAGCATTTCCGGGCTACTTAGCCTGGATCCACCGTTCCGAGTTTGATGCTGGCGGTTGATCGGTCGGCGGGTCGTTCGGGGCCTTCGGCTGGTTGTGGTCGTCGGGTGGATCTCGGCTCGGGCCGGTTGAGGGCGTCGCGGCGGTGCGGCCGGGATCTTCAGCGCAAGCCAAGGCCGGCGTCCTGGGCCTGATCGTCTTCGTGGCCGCGGTTGTGGGTCAGGTGAGCGCCGGCACGGCGCGAAGGCGCTCCAGGGCGGTGAGGAACTCTGTCTCCCAGGGCCAGCGGGCGGGCATTCGGAGTGTCACTGTGCGGGCGGTGCGCGTGAGGCGGCCGGGGACGGTGAGCAGCCGACGGCGGAGGGTCCTGGCGGTGGGGATGGTCGTGTCGGGTAGCCCGATCAGGGTGGTCCAGCGCAGGAGGTTGTGCGCGAGGGCGGCGATAACGGTCCACGCGGCATTGGCGATGAACTTGCCGGAGGGGAAGTGTGCGAGGGCTTGGTCTTTGAGGTCACGGATCGCGAGCTCCACGACCGCGTGCCCTCGGTGCTCCGCTTCGACCAGTTCGATCGGGTCGGTGCGGTTGGTCAGGAACGCGAAGTGCCGCCAGTCCGGCCACAGCTCGGCTTGGGCGCCGATCAGTCGGGTGCGCCGCACGATCAGCCGCTGGCGGCCGAGCATCCTCTGCGCGATCTGTGCTTCGCCGCCATCGGGGTAGTCGGTGAGGGTCAGCCAGTCCTCTTCGGGGATCTCGGTGATCGCGTCTTTGATGTGCTGCTGCTGGCGCACCCCGATCGAGTACAGCCAGCCGGCGCGCTCGAGCCGGGCCATGATCTTCTTGTTCCAGAACCCCGAGTCCGCGCGTAACAGCTTCGGCCCGGTCGCACCGGCGCGCTGGACGCGCGGGATCAGCTCTTCGACGAACCGCAGCGCGCCACGAGAGGTGTTCGCCGACCCCTTCCTGGCGCGGATGTGCAACACCTCACCAGTCCCAGAGCGGGTCGCGACGATCGGGTGATACCCGCGCGTGCGCGTATACCCGTAGCCGGCACCCTGCTTGTCATAGCCGTAGACCTCGCCGACAAACGAATCGACATCCACGACCAGGCGCCCCTCGCCCGGGCCGGCTCCCGCCAACCACGCGCGCGACAGGCTCTCGGCAAGGACCCGGTCGAGCTGGCGGACATGCCCGAACGTGAACGCCCGCAGAAACGACCCGAGCGTCGAGGGCGCCGCGACGCGATGCCCGAGCATCGCGCTGGTCTGTCCCGCGCGCAACACGTCGCAGTCGTCGATGCAATCGGCCCCGAGCGCCATCGCCGACACCAAGGTCATGACTTTGCGGCCCGGGTTCGCCGCCCCGGCCCGATCGCCAAGATCAACCGTCAGGTCGACCAGCGCCTCGATCCCCAACCGGCCGGCGAGCACCGCGGGCAGCAACACGCCCGCGTTCGCGACCGCCCGCTCATCATCGAAGACCACCCTCGCAGCGTCCGCCAGACCCTTCACCATGCGGGTGACCTCCTGTTGCAGGCCCGCCGTCGCCCGACACGACAGCTTTCTGCCTGCTCAGGAGGTCATTTAAATCCCAGCCCCGGACGACACCCCCACCAAACAACGGTGGATCCAGGTTTAGTCGGGGTTCTGTCTGGCTCGATTAAGAGAATTCGCCTTGCAAATGGGCGTTTTTCTGGTTGAGGAGGCGGTGCATGTTGCGGTTGTCGGGTGGGCAGGTCGAGTCGTTGTGGGACGAGGTGTTGCCGGTCGAGGTGCGCGAGCTGCCGGAGGATCTCGCGGCGTTGGATGTGCTGTTGCGCGACCCGGCGTTGTTGGCAGCGATCGCCGCGTATTGGGAGGTCGAGGCGGCGGCCGGCCGCGCGAGCGTGGGCCACGGGCGGCCGACGATCGCGATCGAGACCTACGTGCGATTGATGGTGGTCAAGCATCGGACTCGCT
>DATGHN010000339.1:0-5286 GCA_035308005.1 Solirubrobacteraceae bacterium | reverse complement strand
GTTCCATCGCCGCCGCATCGCGCGGCGAATAGCTGTAGAGCGCGGCGAGGTGGAAGACCGCCTCGCAACCGTCGAGCGCCGTGCCAAGCCGCTCGCGGTCGAGCAGGTCGCCGGCCGCGTAGTCGGCCTGCGCCGGCAGCTGCTGCGGCTCCCGCAGGTCATAGGCCCGCACCTGCGCGCCGGAGCTCGCGAGCGCCGCGACGACGTGTGAGCCGATGAAGCCGCTTGCGCCCGTGACCAGGACCGTCAACGCCGCAGCGCGCGGGCGCTGCCGCGAGCGAGGTCGAGGCCGAGCCGCCCGACGGCTCCACCCATGCGGTCGGCGCGGGCGACGACGTCCTCGAGGGCCGCGGCGAAGCGGCGGATCTCGGCCTCCTCGACGACAAGCGCCGGCAAGGCCTTGACGACGTTCATGCGATGGCCCGCAACCTGGCAGAAGATGCGGTGGCGTTTGAACAGCGGCACGACGAGCAGCTGGGCGGCGAGGCCGCTCTGGGCGCGCTCGACGAGGCTCCAGACAACACGGCGGCGCTTTGACCGCGGCGCCGCGAGCTCGATCGCCCACATCAGACCCATTCCGCGCACGTCGTGGACGATCTCGTAGCGCTCGACGAGCGGCCGCGTCAGCTCGAGGAGCAGCGCGCCGAGGTTGGCGGCGCGCTCGATCAGACCCTCGCGCTCGATCACGGCCAGCGTTGCGAGGCCGGCCGCGGCAGCCATGTCGTTGCCGCCGAAGGTCGACCCGTGGCGCACGCCGCGCTCCATGCCGTCGAACACGCGCTCGCGCACCGCCTCTGAGACCAGCACGCCGCCGACCGGGACAAAGCCGCCCGAGAGCGCTTTCGCAACGCAGATCATGTCCGGGTCAAGCCCCCAGTGCTCAAGGGCAAAGAAGCGACCGGTGCGGCCGAGGCCGGTCTGGACCTCGTCGCAGACGAACATTGCTCCGGCCTCGCGGCAAGCCGCCTGGGCGTCCTGGAGATAGCCATCCGGCGGCAGGTTCACGCCCTTGCCCTGGATCGGCTCGACGATGAACGCCGCGACGTCGCCGCGGGCGAGCTCTCTGCGCAGCGCGTCGGTATCGCCGAACTCGACACTGTCGCAACCCGGCAGTAGCGGCCCGAAGCCGTCTCGGAAGACGTCGTCGCCGTTCAGCGACAGCGAGCCGAGGGTGAGGCCGTGGAAGGCGTGCGTGGCATAGAGGATGCGAGGCCGGCCCGTAGCGGCGCGGGCGAGCTTGATCGCGCCCTCGACCGCCTCGGTCCCCGTGTTCGCCGGCACCATCGCGGCGATTCGGGAGGGAGCCCGTTCGACGAGAGCCTCGGCGAGGGCGCCCGGAAGGACACTGACGCCCAGTTGGGGGAGGTTCGCGCTGTGGGCCTCCATGAGCTCACCCAGAGCGGCGATCACATCGGGGTGGTTTCGTCCGACTGCGAACGTGCCATAGCCGCAGAGCAGGTCGAGATAGCGCTCGCCCTGGGCGTCGATCAGATGCGCGCCTTCACCCCTGACCCAGTCGCGATCGAAGCCCAGCGTGCGCACGATCCGCCCGAGCTGCGGGTTCAGATAACGGTCGTTGAGCGTCATCGCCTCGCCGTTGCGCGCGGCCAGCAGCTCGGTCACGGATCTGATCGGCACGCCGACAGCCTACGCGGCGCCCTGGCCGTGCCGTAGTCACCGTGCTACACTTACTTCTCAATCGTAAGTAGATAGGGAGTTGATATTCGTGAGCGCGCTTCGACTGATCGGACTCGACGACACCGTCGTCTTCCCGGGCATGAGCATCACCCTGACGGTCGACGTCGGCGACGAAGAGCGTGTCGCGCTCGTGCCGCGTCATGAGGGCGAGTTCGCCGAGGTGGGGGTGGTCGCAAACGTCGCTGAGCGCGTGCGGCTTCCCGGCGGCGGGCATGCCGTGACTGTCGAGGCGGAGCACCGCGCGACGATCGGTGCGGCGCACACAGGCCCTGATGGCGACCTCTTCGTGGAGGTCGAGGAACACGTCGACGAGGTGCCGGTCGACGGCCACACGCGCACCATTTCGCGGGAGTACCGGGCCGTGGTCGAGGAGATTCTCGAGCTTCGTGGCGCCGATTCGCGCGTCGCCGGCTGGCTGCGCTCGATCAGTGAGCCGGGCGCGCTCGCCGACTCGGCCGGTTACAGCCCCGATCTCGACTATGAGCAGCGGCTGGACCTGCTGCGCACCCTCGACGTAACAGAGCGCCTCGAGCTTGCTCTCAAGCTCCAGCGCGAACGCTTCGAGGAGCTGCAGATCCGCAAGCGGATCCGCGACGACGTCCAGCAGGGCGCCGACAAGCAGCAGCGCGACTACTTTTTGCGCAAGCAGATGGACTCGATCCGCAAGGAGCTCGGCGAGGACGACGCGTCGATCGTCGAGGAGTACCGCACAAAGATCGAGGCCGCGGAGATGCCCGAGGAAGCACACGAGCAGGCCGTCAAGGAGCTCGGCCGCCTCGAGCGTATGGGGGAGCAGTCGGGCGAAGCGAGCATGATCCGGACCTATCTGGACTGGATGATCGCGCTGCCCTGGAACAAGCGCTCCGAGGAGCACCTTGATCCGGTGCAGGCCCGCGCCGTTCTCGACGCCGACCACGCGGGACTCGAGGACGTGAAAGATCGAGTCACCGAGTACCTCGCCGTGCGCAAGCTGCGCCAGGACCGCGGCATCGAGGCCGATCCGCGCTCGGGCGCGATCCTGACCCTGATCGGCCCGCCCGGCACGGGCAAGACGTCGATCGGCGAGTCGATCGCGCGTGCGACGGGCCGCGAATTCGTGCGCATGTCGCTCGGCGGCGTGCGCGACGAGGCCGAGATCCGCGGACATCGGCGCACCTACATCGGGGCGCTTCCGGGCCGGCTCGTGCGCGCGCTACGCGACGCCGGGACGATCAACCCGGTGATCCTCCTCGACGAGGTCGACAAGGTCGGTGCGGACTGGCGCGGCGACCCGAGCTCGGCGCTGCTTGAGGTCCTCGACCCGGCGCAGAACCACAGCTTCCGCGACCACTACCTGGACGTCGAACTCGACCTCAGTCAGGTCCTCTTCATCGCAACCGCGAACCAGGCGGACACGATTCCCGGCCCGTTGCTTGACCGCATGGAGGTCATCAGCTTCGACGGCTACACCAGCGAGGAGAAGCTCGCGATCGCGAGGGGCTACCTGTGGCCGCGCCAGCGCGACCGTAACGGTCTACTTGAGACAGAGGTCTCGATCTCAGACGACGTGATTCACACCGTGATCGCCGAGTACACGCGTGAGGCGGGCGTGCGAAACCTCGAGCGCCAGCTCGGAACGGTTCTACGCAAGACCGCGACGGCGATCGCCTCAAAGACAGTCGAGGCGCCGGTGCCAATCGACCTGGACGCTGTCCGTGACGCACTCGGCCGCCAGAAGTTCTTCCAGGAATCGGCGGCGCGCACTGCCGTGCCGGGTGTAGCCACAGGGCTTGCCGTGACCGGTGTGGGTGGTGACGTGCTGTTCGTCGAAGCGACGTCGATGCGCTCGCAGGGGTCGGCGGCCGGACTCGTTCTGACCGGACAGCTCGGCGACGTCATGAAGGAGTCGGCGCGCATCGCCCTCTCCTACGTGCGTGGGCATGCACACGAGATCGGGATCGCCGATGACGCGTTCGAGGAGCGCGAGTTCCATGTCCACGTTCCGGCCGGCGCTGTTCCCAAGGACGGGCCGAGCGCGGGTGTGACGATGGTTACGGCGCTCTCATCGCTTCTCGCGCAGCGGCCGGTCAAGCACTCGGTCGGGATGACGGGCGAGGTGACGCTCCAGGGGCGCGTGCTGCCGATCGGCGGCCTCAAACAGAAGGCGCTCGCCGCTCACGCCGCGGGGCTGACCGACGTCATCATCCCCGAGCGAAATCGGGGCGATCTCGACGACATTCCGAAGGAGGTTCGCGAGGCGATCCGCTTTCACCCTGTGATGACGGTCGACGAAGTGCTCGAACTGGCACTCGAGCCGGCGGTGCAGGGTGTCGCGCTGTCGTAGCTGCGAGCCGGTGACCGCGGAGGTCCGCATCGCGGCGGACCTCCTCGAGCGCCGCTGGCTGATCCAGGTCGTCGTCGCCGCCCACTCGGGTGCGGTTCGCTTCAACGAGTTCGGCTCCGCCGTGGTCGGTATCTCGCCGCGCATGCTCGCCTCGCGCCTGCGCGACCTCGAGCGGGCGGGGCTGATCATTCGAACGGTGATCCCTGCCAGTCCGCCGATGGTCGAATACCGCCTCACGGCGCGTGGCGAGGCGCTCGGGCCGCTCGTCGAAGCGCTGCACCGCTATGCGATGGCCTGAGCGTCAGTCGGGGTCCGGCAGAGGCTGGCGCTCCTCAACGATCTCAAGGACACCGAGCAGCTCGCCGACGCGGCAGACGAGGAGCCGTTCCTCGTCGACCTCGACCCAGGCGCCCGCCGAGAACGGGAAGACGACGTGATCGCCAGGAGACACGGGCATGTCCACGCCGGCCTGCGCCCACCAGTCGACGCCGGCGCCGACCGCGAGGACGATGCCGTGTTGGGGCGGCGGCTCGTGCGTGCCGGGCGGGACGACCAGCCCGGATTGGCGAACGCGGTCCGGTTCGAGCTCCTTGATGACCACGCGGTCAAAGAGCGGGCGAAGGTGTTGCCTCATGCCGTCAAAGGTTAGACCGCGCCCGTGACGCTGGTAGCGTCCGCGGGCGATGATCGACCCGCTCGCGCGCTGGGCCGAGTACGGCGAGAAGCCTGATTTCGCCGGACTGCTGACGTTCGCGGGTCAGCCCTACACCGAAGATCCGGCCGAACTTAGCGGCGTCGACGTCGCGATCGTGGGCGCGCCGACCGACGATCTCGTTTCAGACCGCCCGGGAACGCGTTTCGCGCCGCGTGCGATTCGCGCGGCGAGCGCGCCGCCCGGGCGCCATCTGGTGGCAGGCATCGATGCGTTCGCGACACTTCGGGTCATCGACTTCGGCGATGCCGCCGTGCTCCCCGCGGACGCGGTCGCGAGCCATGCCGCGATCGCAAAGACGGTGGGAGAGGTCGTTGCGGCCGGCGCCATTCCGGTCGTGCTCGGCGGCGACCATTCGATTGCCGAGCCTGACATCGGCGCGGTCGCTGCGGCACACGGCCCCGTTGGGCTCGTGCATTTCGACGCCCACACCGACACCGGAACCGAAGTCTTCGGCGTCGAGCGATCCCACGGCACGGGTATGTACCGCCTCGTCGAAGCGGGTGCGGTCGATGGCGCACGCTACGTACAGATCGGATTGCGCGGTTATTGG
>DATGHN010000338.1:0-5805 GCA_035308005.1 Solirubrobacteraceae bacterium | reverse complement strand
TCGCCGGGGGTCTCAGGCGGCGTCCAGAGGATCTCGCCCTGCGGGTGGCCCTCCATATCAGGCGGCTTCCCGGATCAACTCGGCGGCCTTCTCAGCGATCATGATCGTCGCCGCGTGGGTGTTGCCGCGTGTGATCGTCGGCATCACCGAGGCGTCCGCGACGCGCAGCGCCTCCGTTCCCTGCACGCGCAGCGAGTTGTCGACGACCGCTCCGATCGAGCAGGTCGAGGTCGGGTGATAGACGGTCTGGCTCGCGCGGCGCGCCCAGGCCATGATGTCCGCGTCGGAGTCCGACGCCGGAGCGCTGTAGGGCTCGCGGATCACCGCGGCGAGCGCCGGCTGGGCGGCCACCTCAAGCGCGATGCGCGCACCCGCGAGCATGCTCGCGCGGTCCTCCTCGGTCGTCAGGAAGTTGCACAACACGACGGGCTTTGAGTCCGGACGCGGGGTGCGCAGCCGCACGAAGCCGCGACTGGTCGGCTTGATGACGACCGGGCCGAACGCCACGCCATGGTCGTGCGGCGCGGTCAGGCCCTCGTCGAAGAACAGCGAGGGGCTGAAATGGAACTGGACGTCGGGGCCGTCGAGATCCGCTCGCGTGCGGATGAACGCCGCCCCCTCGGGGCCGTTGGAGGTGAGCGGGCCGCGCCCCTGCGCGAGCAGCTCGAAGTTCTCCGGCGTCAGCGCATTGAAGAGGCCTGGCTCGCTTGTCAGGTAGTTGAGGTTCGCCATGCAGTGGTCCTGGAGGTTGTCGCCGACCGGTAGGTCCGCTCGGACCTCGATGCCGAGCGCCGCGAGGTGCTCGGGCGGGCCGATTCCAGACAGCATCAGCAACACCGGCGACTGGTACGCGCCGGCCGAGACGATCACCTCGTGCTGCGCGCGGACCTCGATCACCTCGTCGTCGCGAACGATCTCGACGCCGACCGCGCGATCGCCCTCGAAGAGGATCCGCGTGCTCAGGGCGTGTGTCAGTACGTCGAGGTTCACCCGCTCGCGCGCCGGGTGCAGGAACGCGTCGGCGGTCGACCAGCGCAGGCCGTTGCGCTGGTTGAACTGGAAGCGCCCGACGCCTTCCTGACGCGCGCCGTTGAAGTCCGGATTGCGCTCGTGGCCGGCCTGCGCGGCGGCTTCGATCATCGTGTCGACGAGCGGATGCATCGAACGGGAGTCGCTGATCGAGAGCGGGCCGCCGACGCCGTGGTAGTCGTCCTCACCGCGCTCGTTGTCCTCCGAGCGGCGGAAGTAGGGCAGGACGTCCTGGTAGCCCCACCCGTCGGCGCCGCCGGCGGCCCAGCCGTCATAGTCAGCGCGGTTGCCGCGGGCGTAGATCATCGCGTTGATCGAGCCGCAGCCGCCGATCACGCGGCCGCGCGGGAGATAGAGGCGCCGGTTGTCGAGCCCCGGCTCGGGCTCGCCGAGGAGATCCCAGTCGATGCTCGACTTGAAGACGGCGGGGAAGGCGATCGGCGTCTGGATCTCGGTCTGGCGATCGCTGCCGCCGGCCTCGAGGAGGGCGACCGTGACATCCGGATCTTCGGTCAGGCGCGAGGCGATCACGCAGCCCGCGGAGCCCGCGCCGACGATCACGTAGTCGTAGCTTCGCCGGCGTTCAGACACGGATCACGACCTTCATGACCTCGGCGGGGTGATCGATCGCGAACTGGATCGCCTCCGGCGCCCGCTCGAGGGGAAACTCGTGGCTGATCATGCCCGCCAGCAGCTCAGCGTTGCGCTCGACGGCGCCGACGGCCTCTGCGAAGTCGCCGCCTCCGCAGCAGCTCGAGCCGAGCAGATCGATCTCCTTCTCGGTGAGCAGGCCGACGCGCACCGGCACCTCGTGGTTGGACATGCCAACCTGCACGGCGCGTCCAGCCGAGGCGACGATCTCGAGCATCGCGCCGACCGCGGGCGCGGCGCCCGTCGCGTCGAAGACGACCGCGGGGCCGCCGCCCCCGGCCCAGTCGCGCGCCGCGGCGATCACCGACGGCGCGTCCGTCCAGACGAGTCCCTCGGCGCCCATCTCGCGGCTCATTCCGAGGCGGCTCTCCTGGAGGTCGACGACCATCACCTCGGCGCCGCGCTCGCGCGCGAGCAGGCAAACGCACTGTCCGATCGGGCCGGCGCCCATGACGACGACGTGCTCGCCGGCGGCGACGTTGGCGCGGTGCACTGCGCGCACCGCGATCGAGACGGGCTCGGCGAGCGCCGCGACGGCAGCATCAGCCGCCTCGATCGGGAAGATCTGCTCCTCGGGCACCTGTAGGTACTCCTGCAGGCCGCCGTCGAGGTGGATCCCGATCAGCGTGAAGTTGTCGCAGGTGTTGGGGCGGCCGACGCTGCAGGGGTAGCAGTTGCCGCAGGCGTGCAGCGGGTACATCGCGACGCGCGAGGAGACCGCAAGCTCGGGCCGGCAGCCCTCGCCGATCGCCGCGATCGTGCCGCCGCACTCGTGCCCCTGGATCTTCGGGAACGGCGAAGCGCCCCCACCCGCCGACGCGGAGAGCTCGCCGAGCAGGAAGTGGTAGTCGGAGCCGCAGATCCCGACGGCCTCGTTGCGAACCAGGACGTGCCCGGGGGCCGGCTCGCCGGGCTCCTCGACATCGACGACCTCCATCGTGCCGACGCCGCTGGTCACAGCAGCCTTCATGAGTCCACCCCCCCTTCGAAGACGTTGATCTCGACCCTCATCCCGACCGGGTCGGCAAAGAACAGCTGGCGCAGCCCCGCGCCCGGGACCTCGTTGCGCACGGCGGTGACGCCCTCACGCGCCAGCCGCTCCTCGGCGGCAGCATAGTCGCCGGTCGAAAACGCGACGTGGTCGATCCGCTCGTCACCGGGCGCCGCGACGTCCAGCCCGATGCTGCGGGCGTGTGCTTCGTAGACAGCGCGGTCGGCGATGTGCAGGCACGGCTTGCCGCCCGCGTAGAGCCAGTAGCCGGGGAACGGCAGCGGCGGACGGTCGCCGACGCTCATGCCGACGGTGCGGCAGTAGAAGTCGCGCGTCGCGTCGATGTCGTCGCTCAGCAGGAGTACGTGGTCGAGCGCCGCGACCCCCATCTCATGAGGCGTGTCCGACAGTCCGCAGCAGATACGCGGAGTGCAGGAGCTCAGGCTTCTCGCGCAGCTCGGAAGCCATGCCTGAGAATTCGATCTCGCCGCCGTTCATGACGTAGGCGCGGTTGGCGACGTCGAGCGCAACGGTCGCGAACTGCTCGATCAGCAGCACGCCCGTGCCCATCTCGGCGATCGTGCGGAGCGTCGGGATGAGACGCGTGATGACGACCGGCGCGAGGCCCAGCGACAGCTCGTCGATCAGGACGACCTTTGGCGCCGAGACGAGGGCCTGCGCGAGGACGACCATCTGCTGCTCGCCGCCTGAGAGCAGGCGCGCGAGCGATCCGAGGCGCCGCTTCAGCTCGGGGAAGAGCTCGAGCGCGCGCTCGCGCGCCGCAGCCGCGTCGGCGCGACTGAGCGTGAACGTCGCAACACGCAGGTTGTCCTCGACCGTCAGCTGCGGGAGAAGGCGGCGGCCCTCCGGCACGATTGCGACCCCGGCCTGGCGGATCGCCTCCGGGCGCATCTTCGTCAGATCGCGCTCGCCGAGCGACACCGAGCCCGACCGGGCGCGCAGCACGCCGCCGACCGTAAGGACGAGACTCGACTTGCCGGCGCCGTTGGGCCCAAGCAGCGCTGTGACCTCACCCGGGGGGACCTCGAGTGAGACGCGGTCGACGACGATGCGATTGCCGCGAGCGACGGAGACCTCGTTGAGGCGGAGTGTCGCGCCGCCCTCGCTCACACGAACTCCTCGGTCCCGAGGTAGGCACGCATGACGCGCTCGTCGCGAAGGACCTGCGCCGTCGGACCTGAGGCGATCAGGGCACCAAAGTCGAGCACGGAAGTGACTCCGCAGCAGGCCGAGACGAGGCTCATGTCGTGGTCGACGAGGATCACAAGCGCGCCCATGTGGTCGGGGATCGCCTGGATCACTCCGGCGAGGTGAGTCGTCTCCTCATCGGGAAGCCCGGCGGCCGGCTCGTCGAGCAGGACGACGCGCGGCTTGCCGACGACGGCGCGCGCGACCTCGACGAGGCGGCGGTCCCGCGCACCGAGCGTCGCGACCTTTGTCGCCGGGTCCGGTTCGATGCCGACGAAGTCGATCGCTCCCAGCACGTCCTGGCGGCGGGCAGAGCGGCTGCTCGCCGAATGCTCGTGAACCATCGCCACGTTCTCGTAGATCGAGAGCTCCTCAATCGCCTGCTCGGTCTGGAAGGTCCGCCGCAGGCCCCAGCGCGCGCGGCGGAAGTGCGGCATTGCGAGCAGGTCGTCACCGAAGGCGTGGACGCTTCCGGCGCTCGGTCGCACGAAGCCGCTGAGGACGTTGAAGAAGGTCGTCTTGCCGGCGCCGTTGGGACCGATCAGGCCGCAGGTTCCGCTCTCGAAGGTGATCGTCAGCGCGTCGAGCGGCACCACGCCGCCGAAGTGCACTGTGAGGTTCTCGATCTCGATCACGTGGAGCCTGCCGTGGCGGCGGGACGGCGAATCAGCCGGTAGAGCAGCTTGCCGAGCCTCATCATGTCGTGCGGGAACTGGTAGGCGATGCCCGCCGGGGCCGTCGTCAGCACCTGCAGCACGCCGATGCCGAAAAGGATCGTCGGGATCTCCGCGTTGATCCCCCAGATCGTGAACAGCGCCGGCAGGATCCACAGCAGCGCGCCGGCGATGATCGCACCCCAGAGCGTGTAGATCCCGCCCATCAGCACGACGGCGAAGAGCACGATCGACTGCTGGGTCGGGAACTCGTAGTTGTAGAGCTTGAGCGAGCTCGAGCCGAACAGCGCGCCGGCGACGCCGGTCACGAAGGACGCCAACGCGAAGGCCCACATCTTGTAGAGCGTGACGTTGACGCCCGCGGTCAGCGCGGCCGGCTCGCTCTGGCGGATCGCCGCCCACGCCCGCCCCGGCTTGGAGCGCAGATGCCACAGGGCGAGCGCGAACATCAACAGCGCGACGATGACGGTGTAGCGGAAGAACGAGGGGTCGGAAACCGCGATAGACGGACGGCGGATCGAGCCCGGGTAGAGCTCGTCGAAGCCGAGGAACCCCTTGCCGCCGTTGGGGAAGTTGATCTGCGTCAGGACCACGTTGATCGCGCCGGCGAGCATCAGCGTCACGAGCGCCAGGTAAAGACCGCTGACGCGCAGCGCCGGAAGGCCGATCAGCGTCCCGAGCAGCATCGTGATGACGCCCGAGAGCAGCAGCACGATCGGGTAGGGCAGCGACGTCGAGAAGCAGAGCTTCGCCCCCACCCATGCGCCGAGCGCGAGCACCGCGACCTGGCCCAGCGAGATCATGCCGACCCGCCCCACCAGCAGCCCCAGCCCGAGCGAGGCGATCGCGAAGATCGCCGCGGTCGTGAAGATGTCGATCCAGTACAGGCTGAGCAGCTGCGGCAGCCCGAGGAGCGCGAACACCAGTAGGGCGGCGATCACCGCGACCTGGATCCTGTCGCCGCGGCTGAGCCGCATCGAGGATCCCAAGCGTGTCAGGACTCCGGAGGCCTCCATGTGACTCCAGGCCTAGCGTATACCGCCGCGCGCGAAGCTGTACTGGCGTCCGCGGGCGAAGAAAAGCAGGGCGACGATCGCCAGTACGAACGGCGTCATATCGCGGTAGGAGGTGATCGAGTTGATTGGCGTCACCAGGTTGTCCACGAGGCCGATCACGACGGCGGCGACGAACGTCAACGTGACCGAACGCAGCCGCGCAATCAGCGCCGCCGCGACCGTGAAGATCACCAGG
>DATGHN010000337.1:0-2158 GCA_035308005.1 Solirubrobacteraceae bacterium | reverse complement strand
AACGAGGCAAGCGACGAGTCGGTCGCGGCGCTGATCGCCGCCGTCAAGGGCCGCTACGAGCTGGCGCGGCGCTGGTATCGCCTGAAGGCCAAGCTGCTCGGCATCGAGCGGCTCGCCGACTACGACCGGATGGCGCCGCTGGAGACCGACGAAGTCGAGTTCGACTGGGCGCAGGCGCGCGAGATGGTCCTTGACGCCTACGGCGCGTTCTCGCCCGATCTCGCCGGCGTCGCGCAGCGCTTCTTCGAGCAGCCGTGGATCGACGCTCCGCCGTCCAAGGGCAAGCGCGGCGGCGCGTTCTGCGCCTACACCGTCCCCTCCGTGCACCCCTACGTGCTGCTCAACTTCACCAACCGCCGCAACGACGTGCTGACGCTCGCGCACGAGCTCGGCCACGGCGTCCATGCCGCGCTCGCCGCCGACCAGGGCGTGTTCCACCAGTCGACGCCGCTGACACTCGCCGAGACGGCGTCCGTGTTCGGTGAGGCGCTGACCTTCGCGCGCCTCCTCGACGCCTCCCCCACGCCCGCCGCGCGCTTGTCGCTGCTCGCCGAGGACATCGAGGGTTCGATCGCGACCGTCTTTCGCCAGGTCGCGATGAACCAGTTCGAACAGCTCGTCCACACCGAGCGGCGCGAGCAGGGCGAGCTGTCGATCGAGCGCTTCGGCGAACTGTGGTTCCAGACCCAGACCGAGCTCCTCGGCGACTCCGTCGACGTCACCGACAACTACCGCTGCTGGTGGTCCTACGTCCCGCACTTCATCAACACCCCGGGCTACGTCTACGCCTACGCCTACGGCCAGCTGCTGGCGATGTCGGTCTATGAGCGCTACCTGCAGGAGGGCGCCGGATTCGAGCAGCGCTACCTAGAGCTGCTCTCCGCCGGCGGGTCGATGAGCCCAGAGGACCTGGGCGAGATCGTCGGCGTCGACCTGCGCGACCCGGCCTTCTGGGACCGCGGTCTCGACCTGCTCGAGCGCCGCCAGGAAGCGGCCGAGGCGGCCGCCGCCGAGCTTTAGGCGCCAAGCGCCTCCTTTATCATTGGACGTGCGGAATGGCACGTACCAGGCGATTCACGGTCAGCCTCGCGGTGCTCGTCGCCCTGGCCGCGACGACCGCCGTGGCGTCGGCTTCGGGCTCGGTGAAGGGGCAGTCGGGACCGCTGAGCGTGACGTTCGTGCCCTCGACCCACACGCCGAAGATCAACGCGAAATGGCCGCTGTCGGTCACGGCGACCGTCAACGGCAAGCCGGCCCAGCACGCCACCGCCGTGTATCAGTTCCTCTTCGGCGGGCTGATCGTCAGCACGCAGTACCCGCGCTTCAACAAGCACTTCACGTTCACCGGCCACTTCAGCGACAACCTGATCTTTCCCCCCGACTCCAAGGGCGAGCCGTTGACGCTGAGGGTCGTGATCAAGGCCTCTGGGCACACGGTGAACCTCAACTGGTCGATCACGGCTCACAGCTGAGCGACTCGGCCGGAGCCGGCGTCCGCGTCGAGAACGCGGGCCGCCGCTACGGGTCAGTCGACGCGCTGCGCGACGCAAGCCTGCACGTAGAGCCCGGAGAGTTCCTCGTCGTGACCGGTCGCAGCGGTTCCGGCAAGAGCACGCTGCTCAACCTGATCGGCGGCCTCGAGCAGCCCACGCAGGGACGGGTCCTGATCGACGCGCAGGAGATCTGGCGCCTGCCGCGGGCGCCTCGCCACCGCCGGGAGCTCGTCGGGTTCGTCTTCCAGCGCGACCACCTCCTGCCGAACCTGACAGCGCGCGCCAACGTCGAGGTCGCGCTGATCGGCGCGCGCGTGCCGCGGCGTGAGCGCCAGCAGCGAGCGCTCGAACTGCTCTCCGAGGTCGGCCTGTCCGACCGCGCCGACCATGAGCCGGCGCAGCTCTCGGGCGGGGAGCGCCAGCGCGTCGCGATCGCCCGCGCGCTCGCCAACGAGCCGCGCCTGCTGCTCGCCGACGAGCCGACCGGGGCGGTCGACTCAACGACCGCGCAGCTCGTCCTCGACCTGCTCGCCGAGGTCCGCGCGCGCCGCGGCATGACGCTGATCGTCGTCAGCTACGACGCGCAGGTCGGTGCCCGCGCCGACCGGATGGTGACGGTCACCGACGGCGTGCTCACGCAGCCCGAGACAATCCTTTCAGCGGCG
>DATGHN010000336.1:0-2165 GCA_035308005.1 Solirubrobacteraceae bacterium | reverse complement strand
CAGATGTTCGTAAAGGGCAGCGCGAGCCGGCCGGCTGAACGGTGTGGCTGGTGGCTGCACCACAGCACCTCGGGGGAGGCATCTACCGCCTCATTCCGTCCGCGCCGGCCCTACACTGGGCTGCCACTGTCGGCCACCGGGAGGTGAGTACCGTGAGCGAGCAGCACCGAGGCGCCGGAGACTCCGCCGAGGATCTGCTGCGCCGGGCACTGCTCGACCACGAGGATTCGGCCGCGGTCGCGATGCGCATCGAGGGCCTCGCGCTCTGCGACGAGCTGACGATCATCTTCCACGGACGCCGCGACATGGCGACGATCCAGACCTACGTCACGCTCGGCGCGCGCAGCAGCGGCGACTCGGTGAGCGGCGACGAGTTGCTGCGGGTGCCGTGCGACCTCGACCTCGCCGACGCCAGCGACCGCGACGAGGCGGAGCGCCTCTACCGCGACCAGGCGACAGCGCTGCGCGACGCGATGATCGCCGCCGACACCGTCCTCGCCGTCTGGCGGGAGCCGCTCGAGGACATGACCGCCGCGCGGATCGAGGTGCAGCGGCGGATCGCCGACGACCTCGAGGCGCCGGCGCCGCGCCTGATTCCCGTCGCGCTGCGCGCCGCCGAGCGGCGCCTCAGCGTCGTTGCCGTGTGCAACGCCCGCACGCTCGCCGAGGGGCGACCGCCGCTTGGGATCGCCTGCATCCAGGCCGAGCTGAGCCACGTCTACCCGCTGACCGACGACCCCGAGCACGCGCTGGCCGACTTCTTCGAGCGCGCCGCCGATCACGCCCACCATCTCGCCGACCACCTCGCCCATCGCGACGTGTCGGTGCAGCGCTTCCTCGAGATCTCGGGCGACTAGCGCACACGCGCGCGAGCGGCGCGCTGCGTGCCCGCGGGACTCGCGCGCGGCCGCCGCTCACGCAGGTGCTTCGCTCCGGCCGGCGTCAGGGAAACCAGCCGGCCGCGAACGATGAAGCCGCCATCGGTGGCCTCCTCCCAGACGGGCAGCCGCGGGCAGGATGTACGCCACGCCTCGAGTACCTCGGCGTACGGGCGGGGGCCCTGCTCGAGCCACTCGAGCAGGTCGAGGATCAGGCTGTCGAGCGGGTCCAGGATCACGCTGTCCAACGGGGCGGCCACGGCCGCCGGCCTAGGCGGTCGCCTTGACGTCGGCGAGCGTGCGGCGCAGCTCGCGCAGCTCGTCGCGCAGACGCGCCGCGTACTCGAAGCGGAGCTCCTCGGCGGCCGCGAGCATCTCCTCCTCGAGCTCCACGGCGAGCTTCTCGAGCTCGTGCGGCTCGAGCTCCTCGCTACGGTTCGCGCTGACGCGGCGGCGGCGCTTGGGGACCTTGGACTCCGTCATCAGGAAGTCGGAGATGTCGCTGACGCCCTTGACGATCGAGGCGGCGGTGATGCCGTGCTCCTCGTTGTAGGCGAGCTGGATCGCTCGGCGGCGGTCGGTCTCCCCGAGCGCCGCGCGCATCGAGTCCGTCTCGCGGTCGGCGTACATGATCACCGTGCCGTCGACGTGGCGCGCGGCGCGGCCGATCGTCTGGATCAGCGACGTCGCGCCGCGCAGGAACCCCTCCTTGTCGGCGTCGATGATCGCGACCAGCGAGACCTCCGGGAGGTCGAGCCCCTCGCGCAGCAGGTTGACGCCGACGAGCACGTCGTACTCCCCCAGCCGCAGCGCGCGGATGATCTGGATGCGCTCGAGCGTGTCGATCTCCGAATGCAGGTAGCGGGCGCGGAAGCCGAGCTCGAGCAGGTAGCCGGAGAGGTCCTCGGCCATCTTCTTGGTCAGCGTCGTGACGAGGACGCGCTCGTCGCGGTCGACGCGGATGCGCACCTCGCGCATCAGATCGTCGATCTGGTTGCGCGTCGCGCGCACCTCGACGTGGGGGTCGACGACGCCCGTCGGGCGCACGATCTGCTCGACAACGCGCCCCGAGCGGGTCCGCTCGAACTCGCCGGGCGTCGCCGAGACGAGGACGATCTGGGGCGTCACGGCGAGGAACTCATCGAAGGTCTGCGGGCGGTTGTCGAGCGCGCTCGGCAGGCGGAAGCCGTACTCGACGAGCGTCTCCTTGCGCGAGCGGTCGCCCTCGAACATCCCGCCGATCTGCGGGACGGTCTGGTGGGACTCGTCGATGAAGCAGACGAAGTC
>DATGHN010000335.1:0-13605 GCA_035308005.1 Solirubrobacteraceae bacterium | reverse complement strand
ATGCTGGCCTCGCCGTTTGACGCCGAGGACGCCGTGCAGGAGTCGCTCGTGCGCGCCTGGCAGAACCTCGATCGATTCGAGGGTCGCTCCGCTCTGCGGTCGTGGCTTTACCGGATTGCCACCAACGTCTGCTTCGACATGCTGAACGCCGGCCGGCGACGCGCGCGGCCGATGGACCTCGGGCCGTCCGGCGCGCCGGTCGTCGAGAACCTGCGCACGCTTGCCGAGGTCACCTGGGTCGAGCCGATTCCGGACCCCGCCGATGTCGCCGTCGAGCACGACGTCGTGCGGCTGGCGTTCATCGCGGCGCTACAGCGCCTGCCGCCGCGCCAGCGCGCTGTGCTGATCCTCTGCGAGGCGCTGCGCTGGCAGGCCTCCGAGGTCGCCGAACTGCTCGAGACGTCGGTCGCCTCGGTCAACAGCGCACTCCAGCGAGCGCGCGCGGGGCTCGAGCAGGCGGACGTCTCGGATGTCGAGCGGGGCGATGTCGACCGCGCACTGCTCGAGCGCTACGTCGCGGCATTTGAGGCCTACGACATCGACGCGCTCACCGCGCTGATCCGCGAGGACGCGCGGCAGTCGATGCCGCCCTACGACCTCTGGCTATCGGGCCGCGACGACATCCTCGCCTGGTGGTTCGGACCGGGAATCGCCTGCCAGGGCTCGCGCGTGATCCCGGCGGGCCGCGCGAATGGCGCGCCCGCGTTCGGTCAATACAAACCGAGTCCCGACGGCGGATACGAGCCGTGGGCGCTGCAGGTGATCGAGCCGGGCGCCGAGGGGATAGCCGAGCTGACCTTCTTCCTCGACACCGAGCGTCTGTTCCCGCTGTTCGGTCTGCCGCCCCGGCTGGAGAGCTGACTCAGAAGAGCTCGCCCAGCCCGGCGAGCTCGATCATGGCGCGCAGTCGGTTCGAGCAGCCGTGCAGCCGGATGCAACAGCCGGCGCGCCGAGCCTGCAGAGCGATAAGGGCCAGCGCCTCCAGCGAAACTGCATCCGCGTCAAGGCCAGCGACATCCACGATCGCGATCGCCGGCCGCGCCGCCTCGAGGCGGCGGCCGATGCCGTCCGCGAGCGCCGGCAACTCGTCGCGCGAGAGCACTCCGCGCAGGGCGAGGGTGAGCGTGCGAGCCGCCGGGTCTGCCATGACTGCACAGACGGTGGCGGCTCGCAAAACTCATCGCTGAGATCTAGGCCGCCTGCCGCTCGGCCCAGGCCTCAACCTCGCTTGCCCTCTCATCGACGACCCGCAACTGCGGGCGTCGTGCGCGAAGCAGCATGACCGCGAAGGCGATGGCGACGACCAGGCAGGCGGCGCCGACGACGAACGCGACGTGGTAGCCGCTGAGCAATGAGGAGGTCAGCGGGTGCCCATGCAGCAGGAGCGACTTCGTGTGGCTCGTCGCGATCGTGCCGAGCACGGCCAGGCCGAGCGCGGCCGAGACCTGCTGTGTGACATTGACGAGCCCCGAGGCAAGACCGGCTTCAGCGGCCGGGACCTCCGCCATAGCGATCGTCAGGAGAGGCATGAACGACAGTCCGATTCCCAGGCCGATCGCGAAGGTGGACAGGAACACCGTCGGGAAGAACGCCGTGTGCATTCCCGCCGTTGAGAGCAGCACGAGCCCCCCCGCGGCAAACGCCAGACCCGGAACGAGCGTGCGAAGCGGACCGACCCGCGCCATCAGGCGCGCGGTAACGCCAACCGAGAGAACCGCGACCGTCAGCGTCCAGGGCAGGAAAGCGGCACCGGTCTTGAGCGCGTCGTAGTGAAGGACGTGCTCGAGGTAGAGCGTTCCCAGGAAGAACGTCGAATACATGCCGGTCACCAGGAACGCGCGGACAAGACTCGAAGCCGCCAGTCCGCGCAAGCGCAGAATCGACAGCGGCATGATCGGGTTGGCGATCCGCGATTCGAGCGCCGCAAACGCGGTGAGCAGCACGACGGCGAGGGCTCCGAAGCCGAGCACCTCACTCGAGCCCCAGCCGTGGGTGCTCGCTTGGAGGATCGCGTAGACGGCGCTCATCAGAGCTGTAGTTACAAGCACGGAGCCCGCCCAGTCGACTCCGTGGGCCAGACCGATTCCCTGATCGTCGGGAATCAGCGCCGATCCGAGCGCAAACGTCATCAGCCCGATTGGGAGGTTGACGAAGAAGATCCAGTGCCAGCTGACGGCCTGGGTGATGATGCCGCCCGCGAGCAGCCCGAGCGAGCCGCCGGCGACGGCGACGAACACGTACGCGCTCATCGCGCGCGCTCGGTCAGCGGGTGCGGGGAATTCCGTAACGATGATCGCCAGGACCACCGACGCCGACATCGCGCCGCCCATGCCCTGCAGGAAGCGCGCGGCGATCAGCAAGCCTTGGTCGTTAGCAATCCCACATAGCGCCGAGGCAACGGTGAAGACTGCGACCCCCGCGAGGAAGACCCGCTTTCGGCCGACCAGATCGCCAAGGCGGCCGGCGAGGAGCAGGAAGCTCCCGAAAGAGATCAGGAAGGCGTTGATGACCCAAGTGAGGCCGCTTTGGGAGAAGTGAAGGTCGCGCTGGATCGATGGCAGCGCGACGTTGACGATCGTGGTGTCGAGGACGGTCATCAGCTGTGCCAAGCAGACCACCGCAAGGGCGATCCAGCGGCGGCGCTCGGCGGGCTGTGAGGAGGCGAATACGTTCATATGCGGGGTTCCCAACTGTTTGTCGCGGTGCTAAAGTGGAGGCAGCCTCCACACGACATATAGCTTGATTCGGAGGCTGCCTCCGGTACTATACGGAGGGTACCTCCACTTTGTCAAGAGAAATATGAGCACGACCGCCCCAACCCCCTCCCGGCCCAAGCGCGCCGATGCGCTTCGCAACTACGAGCGCCTCATCGCCGCCGCACACGACGCGTTCGCCGACGGCGGCACGGCGACGTCGCTCGAGGAGATCGCGCGCCGTGCGGGAGTCGGAATCGGCACGCTCTACCGGAACTTCCCAAGCAGGCAGGAACTGCTCGAGGCGGTTTACCTCGAGGAGGTCGAATCGCTTTGCCGCTCGGCCGACGACTTCGCCGCGCTGCCGCCCTGGGAGGCGCTCAGCGCGTGGCTACACCGCTTTGTGGCCTACATGGTTACCAAGCAGGCGCTGGCCCAGGAGCTGCTCGCCTACTTCGATCGCGACTCGGACCTGTTCAAGGGCTGCCGGCGCGCCTTCTACGGCGCCGGTGAGCCGCTGTTGCTCCGCGCCCAGGAGGCCGGCGCCGTTCGTGGCGACACCGACTTCGACGAGGTGATCCAGATGGTCGCGGGAATCGCCAAGATGCCGGGAGCGAGCACCGAGCAGATCGAGCGGATCCTCGACATGGCGCTCGACGGCCTGCGCTACGGCGCGGCTGCGTAGCGTCCGGCGACACCGCGCAACGCCTCGCGGAGCTCCGCGTCGAGCGCCGCGACGAGCTCGCCGGCGCCGCACTCGCGGCCGAGCGCGAATGCCTGACCCGCCCAGAGGTTGAAGCCGGTGGCGTCGCCGGCCGCGCGCGCCGCGGCGCGCAGCGGCGCCGTCGCGTGGTGGATCTGCGGGTAGGCCGACGGAGCCGACGCGTGTTCGGCCTGGAAGCGGTTGACGATCCCGCGCGCGCTGCGCCCGCTGAAGGCGCGGGTCAGGCCGGTGCGCCCGGGCGCGGTCATCGCGGCGCGCTGTGCGGCGACCGTGCCCGCCTCCGGCGTGCGCATGAAGGCGGTGCCGAGCGCCGCGGCTGCGGCGCCCGCGACGAGGACCGCCGCGACGGCCGACCCGTCCATGATCCCGCCGCAGGCGACGAGCGGCTGCTCGGTTGCGTGGCGCGCGAGCGCGATCAGCGCGAGGATTCCGATCGGCTCCTCCTCGCCGCTATCGGTGAAGGCGCCGCGATGCCCGCCCGCCTCCGAGCCTTGGAGGATCAGCGCGTCGGCGCCGGCGCGCGCGGCATGGTCTGCCTCGGAAGCGCTCGTGACGGTCACCCAAGCTTCGCTTCCGGCGGCGCGGACGCGTGCCAGCAGCTCGGGCGGCGGGCATCCAAAGGTGAACGAGACGACCGCGGGAGGCGCTGACTCAAGCAGCGCCAGCTTCTCCTCCCAGCCGTCGTCGTCAAAGCGCGGGCGACCGAGATCCGCACCGAGACGTTGCGCGTCTGGGGCGAGCTCGGCGAGGTAGTCGTCGATCGCCGCCCGATCCGCCGCGTCCGATCCGGGGACGAACAGATTCACGCCGAACGGCGCGCTGGTCAGCGAACGCAACTCGTCGAGCGCGGCGGCGAGAGCCGCCGGGCTCTGGTAGCCGGCGGCGAGGAATCCGAAACCGCCCGCCTCGCAGACCGCGGCCGAGAGCTGCGGCGTCGACGGCCCGCCGGCCATCGGGGCCTGGATGACCGGCACGCGCAGGGCGGCGAGAACCGCGCTCAGACCATCACCGCCGGCTCGTTGCTAGTCGTGCGCGGCAGCGTGATCAGCTCGTGCCAGGCGTCGGCGAGACGGCGGACGCCCTCGGCGATGAGGTCGCACGGCGGTCCGGCGGCGAGCCGTAGGTGGCACGCGAAGCGATCGTCGGGTGCGGTCGCGCGGCCTGATGAGATCGCAACCCCTTGACGAAGCGCCAGCTGAGCGAGGTCGTCGGCGCTTCCTTGGGGCAGCTGCGCCCAGACCGTCCAACCGCCGAGCGGTTGCGGAAAGGTCCACTCGGGAAGGCGGCGCTCGAGCTCGCCGGTCAGCACCGCGAGGCGCTCGGCGGCGAGGGTGCGGCGCTGTTCGCAGATCGCGTCGTAGTCCGCTAGGAAAGGCAGAGCCGCCGCCTGGGCCAGGATCGAGCCGCCCATGTCGGCCGCCGCCTTGACGCGGCCGAGCCGCAGGACGGTCTCCGACGAAGCTCGGATCCAGCCGATCCGCAGGCCTCCCCAGACGCTCTTGCTGAGCGAACCGATTGCCAGCACGCCGGCCGGCTCGATCGAAGAGATCGCCGGCGGCGCGGGCCTTGCCAGCAGCATCGGCTCGAGCACCGTGTCCTCGACGATCGTGATCCCGCGCCGCTGCGCGATCGCCGACACCTCGCGGCGGCGAATCTCGCTCATCACGCCACCGGTCGGGTTGTGGCACGTTGGAATCACGTAGAGCAGGCGAACCGGGCCGCGCGCCACGGCTCGCTCGAGCGCTTCGGGAACGATCCCCGCATCGTCGCGGTCGAGACCTTCGACGATCGCTCCCGAGCTCGCGAACACCTCGATCGCGGCCGGGTAGGTCGGCGCCTCGACAAGGACGCGGTCGCCGGGGCGAAGCAACGTCGCGGCGATCAGGCTGAGTGCGCCCTGCCCGCCGGAGGTGACGACGATCTGCTCGCACGATGTCGACACGCCGTCGCGCGTCATCCGGTCAGCGATTGCTTCCCGTAGCGGCGCGATCCCGAGCGGGACATAGCCGTGGGAGGGAGCGAGGCTGGCGGCGTCGCGAAGCGACACCGAGAGGTCGGGGAGATCGATGTCGGGTGCTCCGATCGCCATGTCGATCGGAGCCCGCCGCCCCTCGACGAGGAGCGAGAGCAGCGGCGAGCGGCGCGGCGGCGTCGCTCGCGCGCCCGCCAGCAGCACGGTTCCCGACCCCTGGCGCGTGCGTGCGATGCGCTGCGCGCGCAGCGCGTCGTAGGCGGCGACGACCGTCCCGCGGCTGACGCCGAGGTGGCCGGCCAGCGCGCGTTCGGCGGGCAGGCGCGAGCCGATCGCGAGGTGGCCCTGCGCAGCCGCATCGGCAAGCGCCGCGGCGAGGCAGGTGTAGGTCGGCCCGGTGCGGGCGCGCCAGTTGCCGATCGCAGCCGACAGATCCTCTAATTGGATCAGTATTTCTGAGCTATTGGCACCGTTTATTTGGTCCATTGGATGCCAATATACATGAGCATGAGGCCACTTTTCAATCCAAACGTTCGAATCCGCCCTGCAAGTGAGGACGACACGTCGCGACTCAACCGGCTCGCCGAGCTCGATTCGACGAGCGTGCCGCCGGGGCGCCTGATCGTGGCGGAGGTTGACGGCGAGCTACTGGCCGCGCGACAGGTCGACGGCCCGCTGGCGATCGCCGACCCCTTCCACCCGACCGCCGACCTGCTTGCGCTGCTCGCCCTGCGAGGCGGCCAGCTGGCAGGAAGGTCGCCGCGTCAACGGCGCCATGCGAGTAGGTCGCGGCGCACACGCCTGATCGAGGCGCGCCCGCGATGAACGGGCCGTACCTCAACTACCAGCTCGCGCTGATGCGCGCACGGGAAGTGGAGGCGAAGGCGGAGACCGCGTGGCGGCTGCCGCCGGCGCCGGCGCGCAAGCGCCGGATCGCGCGCTTGCACAGGCGGCACTCCTGCCACCGGCAGTCTCAGCCGATCAAGAGCGGCGTTTGATCCGCGCTTAGGTGCGCTCGCCGACGATCGGCGAGTCCTGTCAATTAGACAAGGAGGTGGAAGTGATCACCCGCAAGCTCGTCGCCGCCGGGATCAGCGCCTTGGCGCTCACCCCGGGCGTCGCCTGGGCGTGTAACGGAACCGGTCACGGGCCTGGTGGACCCCAAGGCGCCACAGGCGCTACGGGCTCGACCGGCTCAACGGCCGCAACCGGCGGCAGCGGCGTCACGAACGCGTCAGTCCGGCAGGCCAAGCTGCGCCGTGTGCATCACGCTCATGCGCACAAGGCCGCTCGCCCCGGCTGAGGCCAACCCACCAGGAGCCTCCGGGCCGCGCGGTCGCTCGCGCGCGCCCCGGGGCTCCTCGCCCTCAGGGAGTGGCGACCCGCACTACCTCGCAGTTGATCCAGGTGTAGTGATGCTCGCTCGTACGATCGACGGTCAGCACGTCGAAGCCAGGCCCGCAGTCGATCGTTCCGTTCCCGAAGTAGGCGAAGACATGGTCGTTCCCGGGACCGGCAAAGACGTGGTTGGTTCCGTGGCTCGTGTAGATCCAGTCGTCGCCGACGCCGCCATAGAGGTAGTCAGTCTGATCGGGCCCGTTCGGCGTCGGATAGCGGTCGCCCCAGATGACGTCGTCGCCAGGCCCGCCATAGATTGTGTCGCTGCCCGGGCCGCCGAGCAGCATGTCGTTGCCGTCGGTGCCAATGCCGCGCTGGCCGGCGTTGCCCGCAAACCAGACGGTGACGGTGTGTGGCCAGCCGACGTGACTGACGTCCCCGCTGGCGCCGGGTACGAGGGCGAGCGCGCCAGCGATGGCGGCGATGATCAGCGCGCGGCGCATCAGTGCCCGATCGCGATCGCGTAGTTCGGGCTCGTGGCAAGCAACTCTCCCTGACTCACGAGTACGAAGCGAACGACGAGCTGAGCGCCGGCGAGCGAGCGCGGAACCCGCCAGTGAAGCCAAAGGATGCGCGGGCGGATCTTGCCGGTGACGATCGTCGTCCAGGTTCCAGGCGCCGTCTGGTGCTCGAGGAGCATTTCGCCGGACTGGATCGCGTACGGCATCAGCTCGCGAAGGTTCCACATGTGCCCGGCGCGGATCTGGGCGGGAAGCCCGGCGAACGTCATCGCGCCAGGGGTCGGAAAGAGAACCTTGGCCTGAGCGCTCGAGACGGCGAGCGACAGCGCGCCCGCCACGACGAGTCCGCAAATGGTGATCTTGAGTTTCGACGCAAGCATCTCGCAGCAACCTTTTCGATCCAGGGATACCTCGCAACCGAGCATTCATCCCTCGGCAGATTGGCCGTTTGACGCAAGCAGACCCCTGAATCACGGACGCACATCCGTGTCGGGTGACCTATGCCCGCTTGGGGAGCAGCAAAACGCGTGCGCTCGACCGCTGAAACCGTGGCTGCGAGGTCGTTCCGCCTTTTCGGCGCCGCCTCGCCGGTCGATAACACCTCTGTGAAGACCTTCTCGGCAATCTCGAGACCGCCGGTGCTGCGGCGCGGACACCCGCGGCGCGGCCACCAGCTCGGCGTCTCGGCCCGCTTTGCGACGGTCATCGTCGTGCTCGCGCTGTGCCTCGCGGCTGTCGGCGCGACGGGTATCTCGGCGGTCCATTCGACCCACGGCTCACTCGAGCGCATCTACAGCGACAACGTCGTCACGACGCGTCACATCGCCGATCTCGGGACGCGCATCGACGCGGCAGAGGAGACGATCCTCTACGCCCTCCTGACGATCGATCCCGCGGGCCGCCACCGCCTCGCCGCGCGGGTGACCTCGTCGCTGATCCCGAACATCGCTCAGCGCGTCGCGACCGTGTCGAAGCTCGTCAGCGACAGCGCGGTTCAGCGAATCGCCTCGAAGCAGCTCTCCGCCGCGTTCGTCGCCTTCACGCGCGCGTGGTCGGTGAGCGCACCGGCGGACGGGACGTTCGCCGCCCGTAGCGCACGCGCGAAGAAGCTCGCGTCGCTGCTCGATCGGATGTCGGGCTACCAGGCGGCCCTCTTCGGCACTGAGGGAGCGGAGGCCCGCACGCGCGCCACGAATGCGGCGCGGGATTACAGCGAGAACGTCCAGCTCCTGGTTGCGATCGTCATCGGCGGGCTGCTGGTCACGATCCTCGTCGTCCTGTGGCTGATCCGCAGCGTGCTGCCGCGACTACTCGCCTACTCCCGGTTCGCCGAGCGCATGGTCGCCGGCGATTACAGCGGGCGGCTCGAGCCGCGTGGCCGCGACGAGATCGCGCGGCTCGGACAGACGCTCGAAGAGGTCGCGCGGCGCCGGCGCTCCGAAGACGACTACGACCGGGCGCAGACGGAATTCTCAAACGCCCTCCAGGTGGCCGGCGACGAAGCCGAGGCGCGCGCGCTGCTGCAGCGCTATCTCGAGCGCTCGATTCCAAACGCCCACGTGGTCGTCCTGAACCGCAACGAAGGGCAGGAGTGGCTCACCGCGGTCACGCCCCTCGCCGACGACTCGACGCTGCACGCCGCGCTTGAAGCCGCGGCGCCCCGGGCCTGCCTGTCGATCCGAAA
Source organism: Solirubrobacteraceae bacterium (assembly GCA_035308005.1). GTDB lineage: Bacteria > Actinomycetota > Thermoleophilia > Solirubrobacterales > Solirubrobacteraceae > Palsa-513. Next base: position 4,673 of record DATGHN010000335.1, on the reverse strand, counting down.
CGGCGCGCAGCACAGCGAGGACCCCGGCTCCGAGCATCTGGTGACCTGCGAGATCTGCTCCCGTGAGCCCGGACTCTCGACGTGCACGCCGCTACTCGTCGGCGGCGAGGTGATGGGCGCGGTCCTGGTCGCCCACCTCAGCCAGCTGGACGATGACTCGCGGCGGCGCATCCGTGAGTCGGTGCGGCAAGCAGCGCCGGTCATGGCCAACCTCCGAAACCTCGCGCGCTCGCAGTCGCGCGCGGCGACCGACGCCCTGACGGGACTGGCCAACCGCCGCGCCCTCGAGGACACGATCAAGCGGATGGTCGCCCAGGCGCACCGCGCCGAGCTGCCGCTGGCCGCGCTGATGCTCGATCTCGATCACTTCAAGCAGATCAATGACGACTTCGGGCACGCGAAGGGAGACGAGATCCTCGCCGCCTTCGGCGCGCAACTCGAGGATGTGCTGCGGGCCGGCGACTTCGCGGCGCGCTACGGCGGCGAGGAGTTCATGGTTCTGCTGCCAGGAACGGGCGCCGAGGGTGCGTTGGTGCTCGCTGAGCGCCTTCGTGTCGCTGTTCACGCAATTCGCGTCAACGGCCTCGACCGCAAGATCACGGCGAGCGTCGGCGTCGCTGTGCTCGGCGAACACGCGCTCGACGCCGAGGGGCTCGAACGAGCCGCCGACCGCGCGTTGTACGTCGCGAAGGCGGGCGGGCGCGACCGCGTGCAACTCGTCGCCGACGAGACGCCGGCCGTGGCTGGCGCCTAGAAGTCGCCGGCTGCCCGGCCGCTCTCGCCCCACGCGGTCGCGACGATCGAACGCGGACCGCCGTGATCGCGGTGCTCGCAGAGATAGATCCCCTGCCAGGTGCCGAGGGCCAGCCGACCGCTCGCGATCGGAAGCGTCAGCGACGCGCCGAGGATCGACGCCTTGACGTGGGCGGGCATGTCGTCTGAGCCCTCGAGAGTGTGGGTCCAGTAGCCGGCCCGTTCGGGGACGGATTCTTCAAACCACCGCTCGAGGTCGCGACGAACGTCCGGCGAGACGTTCTCGTTGAGCGAAAGCGACGCCGAGGTGTGCTGGAGGAGCAGGTTCAGAAGCCCGACCTCGAGGCCCGCGAGCTCGGGAAGCGCGTCGAGCACGTCGCGCGTGATCAGGTGGAAGCCGCGGTCACGTGCCGCGAGATCGATCCGCCGCTGAACCCACATCCACGCGACGCTATCGCGTCGCCGTGGTCAGCTCTGCTGATCGCCCGCGCGCACCGCGCGTCGCAGCGAGCCGTACAGCACCGCGACGACCGCGATCGGCACCAGCCACCACGCGGCGATACCGCCGGAGGCCAGCGCCGCGGTGGCGCCCACCGCAACCACGATCTCGACGCTGACGCGCCAGTCATCGCCGACGACGAACTCCCACCAGAAGCGCCCGAAGGCGGCGAGCCTCGTCACGACACCGTCACCACCGCCGCCGCGGCAAGTAGCGCGCGCCGGCGCCGCAGCAGTCCGACCAGCAGCGCGGAGGAGGCGATCATGACCGCGATCACGCCGACCAGCGACGCGTCGCCGCCGGGCCAATGGGCGCCGGCCCCCTCGGCCGACCAGAAACTGCCAAACGACGTGAGCATGATCCCGACGGCGAACTTCATCGTGTTCTCGGGAACGCGCGCGAGCGGGGCACGCACGGCGACCCCGACGCCGGCGACGAGCACGACTGCCGCCCCGGCGCCCAGCGCCGCGAGGCCGATGTGGCCCTGGGTCGTACCGAAGGTCAGCACGATGAACGCCACCTCGAGCCCTTCGAGCAGGACGCCCTTGAAGGCCAGTGTGAAGCCGTACCAGTCGAGGTCCGCGAACGTCGACCGGTGTTCGGCTTCGCGCCCCTCCGCGAGCTCGCGGGCGAATATCGCGTCCTCGTCGTGGAGCGCCTTGTAACCGCTTGCCCGCAGGATCGCCTTGCGAAGCCACTGCAGGCCGAATACGAGCAGGAGCCCACCGACGGCAAGGCGCAGGGCGTCGAGCGGGATCACGGCGAGCGCCGGTCCGAGCGCGGCGACGACCGCGGCCAGGACGAGGATCGCCGCGCCGACACCGGTCATCGCCGAGCGCCAGCCGTGCGAGATCCCGGCCGCGAGCACGATCGTCAGCGCCTCGACCATCTCGACCGCGCTCGCGAGGAACGCCGACAGGATCAACAGTGTCACGCTCATCCGACAAGCCTTCTCGCGCCTGCGACGGTCACCCTAGCCCTGAGCGTAGCGAAGGTCATTTAGCGGAACCCATGCTCACGGTGCGAGTGTGATTCAGTGGGGACGTGGACGTGCTCGTTCTCGGTGGGACGGCTTGGCTTGGGCGCGAGATCGCGGGCCGCGCCCTCGAGGAGGGTCACGACGTCACGTGCCTGGCGCGCGGGGAGAGCGGCGCCGTCGCGGAGGGGGCGATCCTCGTGGTCGCCGACAGGCGCCGCCCTGAGGCATACGACGAGCTGCGCGGCCGCGACTGGGACAGCGTGGTCGAGATCTCGTGGCAGCCGGGGATGGTTCGCGGCGCGCTCGAGGCGCTTGCCGGGCGGACGCGTCATTGGACGCTCGTGTCGACCGGCAACGTGTACGCGACCCACACCGAGGCCGGCGCCGACGAATCGGCTGCGTTGCTCGAGCCGACCGCGCTAGACGAGGTTGGCGTCGAGCTCTATGGCGAGGCCAAGGTGGCTTGCGAGCTCGCGTCGATCGAAGCCGTCGGCGATCGGCTCCTGATCGCGCGCTCGGGGCTCATCGGCGGCCCCGGCGACCACACCGACCGAACCGGCTACTGGGTGGCACGCGCGGCGCGCGACCCCTACGCGGCGATGCTCGTTCCGGACACGCCGGCGCTTGGGACGCAGGTGATCGATGTCCGCGACCTCGTCGACTGGATAGTTGCGAGCGCCGTCGCCGGGCGGACCGGCATCTTCAACGCGATGGGCCCGACGCTGCCGTTCGGCGAGTGGATCGAGCTCTGCCGCGCTGCCGGCGGTCATCGAGGGCCGGTGGTCGCGGCGGCGCCGCACTGGCTTCACGAGCAGGACGTCGCTGAGTTCATGGGAGCGGAGTCGATTGCGATGTGGACCAGCGATCCGGACTGGGCGGCGTTTGGGGAGCGCTCCACGGGGCGGGCCGCCGAGGCCGGGCTCGTGCATCGCCCGAGGGAGCTGCTGCTCGCCGACCTTCTCAAATGGGAGCGTGCTCAGGGGCTCAACCGCGTTCGCAAGGCGGGCTTGAGCGCCGCGCGCGAAGCCGAGCTGCTGGCGCGTTTGCGCGGTCCGGCGCCGCCGGCGCAGGCGAGCTGACGGGCGCGACCGCCGCGAGCCGCGACGCAGCTAGAGTGCCGCCCCGGCAATGCGGATCGTCGTCACGGGAGGAAGCGGAAAGGTCGGTCGCGCGGTCGTGCGCGACCTCCTCGAACACGGCCACGACGTCCTGAACGTCGATCGGGTGGCAGCGGATCCGGCGAAGTCGGCGCCCGCGCCGTTCCTGCCGGCCGACCTGACCGACTTCGGCGAGGCGCTCGAGGCGGTCAGCGGTGCGGAGGTGCTGCCCGGTGTCGAGGCGGTCGTTCACCTCGCGGCCGTTCCGTCGCCGTTTCACGCAACGCCGGACGTCACCTTCTCGACGAACATTCGCAGCACTCACACCGTGTTCGCGGCGGCGGCACGACTTGGGCTCAAGCGCGTCGTCTGGGCCTCGAGCGAGACGACGCTCGGCCTGCCGTTCGACACGCCGCCGCTTTACGCACCGGTCGACGAGGAGCATCCGCTGCGGCCCGAGTCGAGCTACGCGCTCTCGAAGGTGCTCGGCGAGGAGATGGCGCGGCAGTTCTCGCGCTGGAGCGGAATCCCGTTCATCGGGCTGCGCTTCTCGAACGTGATGGAGCGTGAGGACTACCAGCAGTTCCCCTCCTACTGGGATGACCCGCAGCTTCGCAAGTGGAATCTGTGGGGCTACGTCGATGAGAGCCACGCCGCGCAGTCGGTCCGCCAGGCGCTGAGCGTCGAGGCAAGCGGCGCGTCGGCGTTCATCATCGCGGCCGCCGACACCGTGATGAAGCGCGCGAGCCGCGATCTGATGGCCGAGGTCTACCCCGGCGTGCCGGTCGCGGACTCGGTCGGCGAGCACGGCACGCTGCTCGGGATCGAGCAGGCGCGGCGCGCGCTTGGCTACGACCCGGCCTTCAGCTGGCGCGAGCTGTTCTAGCCGGCGCGCGCGATAAACAGGCTCGCGGCGACGGCGAACCTCAAACACGCGGCTAGATGGCGGCGAGTCGGGGCGGGGGGCTCCGGCGCGCCGCCGATAGGGGGATGGTGGGACGCGTCAACAGCAGGAAGTCGGGTTTTGTTCGCCTGGGTCGCGCAGGCCTGGTCATCGCGGCGGTCGCCGCGTCGGCACTCGCCGCTTCGGTGCCGGGCGCCGCAGCGGCCGGCACCGGTACCAGCGACGTAATCACCCAGCCCGTGGTCGGGCAGACCTGGGCCGGCTATGACTCGATCGCCGCGATGACACCGGCGAGCGCGGCCGACACGTACTTCACGAGCGTGACCGGCTCCTTTGCCGCGCCGGCGCTCCGCTGCGAGGCAGGCGGCGCGGCGCGCGCGTCGGTCTGGGTTGGCCTCGGCGGCGTCCTCTCGACGCGGGCGGTCTACGGCCCGCTTCAGG
>DATGHN010000334.1:0-5782 GCA_035308005.1 Solirubrobacteraceae bacterium | reverse complement strand
TGGGAGTCGGCCTCGCCGCGCGATCTGGCTCGCGTCGAGGCGCTTGCGCGCGCGGTGGCGGGCCGACTGCTGCACGAGCCGACGATCCGCCTGAAGAGCCTTGAGTCCGATCGCGTCCACGGCAGCATCGAGCTGCTCCGCGACCTGTTCGCGCTGCGCGGCGAGGAGCGCGCGCCGGACGCCGAGGGTGACGCGGGGGCGCCCGCGGACAACGTGCGGGAGCTTCGCAGCAGCAAGCCGTGAGCGGCGCGCTGCGGCTCGGCACGCGCGGAAGCCCGCTGGCGCTGCGCCAGGCGGAGCTCGTCGCGGCCGCGGTCGAGGGCGAGGTCGAGGTCGAGATCGTCGCGCTTCGGACCGGCGGCGATCTCGGGAGCGGCGGCGACAAGCGCCGCTGGGTAGACACGATCGAGGCGGCGCTGCTCGATCAATTGATCGACCTGGCGGTGCATTCGGCGAAGGACCTGCCCGCCGAGCTCGCCGCCGGGCTTGAGATCGCCGGAGCGCCGGAGCGCGAGGATCCGCGCGATGCCCTGTGCGGGCCGTGGGGCTCGATCGGCGAACTTCCCCGCGGCGCGCGCGTCGGAACGAGCAGCCCGCGGCGGCGCGCGCAGCTGCTCGCGATGCGCGACGATCTCGCGGTGGTCGAGCTGCACGGGAACCTCGACACCCGCCTCGGCCGGCTCGAGACCGACGACTACGACGCGATCGTGCTCGCGGTCGCCGGCTTGCGCCGGCTCGGTTGCGACGAGGGCTGGATCGCGAGTGACGACCTGTTGCCGGCGGGCGGGCAGGGGACGCTGGCGATCGAGGCGCGCGCCGGGGACGAGCGCGTCGCGGCGGCGATCGCCGGCCTGCGCGACGCGGCAACGGAGCGCGCACTTGCGGCCGAGCGCACGACCGTGGCGCGGCTTGGCGCGGGCTGCGACAGCGCGCTCGGCGTACTCGCGAGCGGGCAGGCCGATGGCGCTCTCTTCCTACGCGGCTTCGTCGCGTCGCCCGACGGCGGCGAGTGGATCCGCGACGAGGTCGAGGCGAGCGATGCCGTCGAGGCCGGCGAACTGCTCGCGCAGCGGCTCCTGAGCTGCGGCGCGGCGGCGCTCCTTCGATGACCGCAGCTGGCGGCCGCGTCGCGCTCGTCGGCGCAGGTCCGGGTGACGCCGGCCTGCTGACGGCACGCGCACTCGAGCTGATCGCGCTCGCCGACGTGATCCTCTACGACCGGCTGATCCCGGCCGAGGCGCTGGCGGGAGCGCGCGCCGACGCCGAGCTGCGCTACGTCGGCAAGGAGGGCGGCGGGCCGTCGGTGCCCCAGGAGGAGACCGAGGCGCTGATGCTCGAGCGCGCGCGCTCCGGAGCGTTCGTCGTGCGACTGAAGGGCGGTGACCCGTTCGTCTTCGGTCGTGGCGGTGAGGAGGCGCTCGCGCTCGCAGCGGCGGGCATCCCGTTCGAGGTGGTGCCGGGGGTGACGGCCGGGATCGCCGCCGCCGGCTACTCCGGCATCCCTGTCACCCATCGCGGGCTCGCGAGCGGCGTGGCGCTGATCGCCGCCCACGAGGATCCGGCCAAGGACGAGCACTCACTCGACTGGGACGCACTCGCGAGGTTTCCCGGCACGCTCGTCTTCTACATGGGGGTGCGCACCCTGCCCGTGATCACCAAGCAGCTCCTGGACGCAGGCCGCGCTGGCTCGCAGCCCGCCGCGGTCGTCTCGCACGCGACACTGCCCGGCCAGCGGACGGTCACCGGGACGCTTGCGACCATCGCCGCCGATGCGGCGGCCGCCGAGATCACGGCACCGGCGATCACTGTGATCGGCGACGTGGCGGCGCTGCACGCCGAGCTCGACTGGCGAAGCCCCGGACCGCTCGAGGGGGCGAGCGTCGTTGTGACGCGCGCCCGCGCGCAGTCCTCCGAGCTCGCGACGCGGCTGCGCAGACTCGGCGCGGCGGTCATCGAGACGCCGTCGATCCGGATCGTCCCGCGCGCCGACGAGCTGCCGTCGCCTGAGGGCTTCGACCTCGTCTGCCTGACGAGTCCCAACGGCGTCGCGATCCTCTTTGAGAAGCTGGCGGCGCGCGGCGAGGACGCTCGCGCACTGGCCGGTGCGCGCGTCGCCGTGATTGGGCCGGGGACGGCGCGCGCGCTGCGCGAGCACGGCGTGATCGCCGACGTGGTGGCGGAGCGCTTCGTCGCCGAGGGGCTGGTCGAGTCGCTGGCCGGTCTCGAGGTGTCGCGTGCGTTGATCGCACGCGCGGCCGACGCCCGCGACGTCCTCCCCGACGCGCTGCGCGAGCGCGGCGCCGAGGTTGTCGTCGCGAGTCTGTATGAGACGCTCGCCGAGCCGATCGAGCCGGCGCTGCGCGGTGCCGTCGAAACGGCTTCCTACATCACCTTCACCTCCTCCTCGACGGTCCGCTACTTCCTCGAGTCGGCCTCGGTCGCCGCGGCGACGCGCGTGGTCTCGATCGGGCCGGTCACAAGCGAGACGCTCCGAGAGCGCGGCATCGAGGTCCACGTCGAGGCCGAGCGCCACGACATCGACGGCCTCGTCGCTGCGCTCGTGCGCGACCGCGCGCAGTCCGCGTGATGGCCGGCGTCCCGTTGATCACCTTCCTGTCGGACTACGGCACGTGCGACGAATTCGTGGGCGTCTGCCACGCGGTGATCGCACAGCGCTGCCCGGATGCTCGCGTCATCGACCTCGCCCACGGGATCGCGCGCCACGACGTCCGCGCCGGAGCGCTGGCGCTGCGCGCGGGCCTCCGGTACGCGCCCGCGGGCGTGCACCTCGCCGTCGTCGACCCCGGTGTTGGGGGCGAGCGGCGAGCGGTCGCCGTGCGCGTCGCGTCCGCCGATCGGATCCTCGTCGGGCCCGACAACGGTCTGCTCTCACTCGCCGCCGAAGACCTCGGCGGGTCGGTCGAGGCTGCCGACATCGGCGACTCGCCGGAGTGCCTGCGACCCGTCAGCGCGACCTTCCACGGCCGCGATGTCTTCGCGCCCGTCGCCGCCGCCCTCGCCGGCGGAGCGTCGCTGGGCGACGTCGGCGAAGCAGTCGATCCGGCCGGCCTCGCGACACTCGCGTTGCCGAAGGCCCGTCGCGACGGCGAGCGGCTGATCGCGCACGTCCTCTCCGCCGACGTCTACGGAAACCTCGCACTCGACGCCACCGTTGAGCAGCTGGCCGCTGCGCCCGGCGCGCCGCTGCTCGTCGAGACGGCGGGTAGCACGGTTCCAGTTCGCCTCGCCCGCACGTTCAGCGACGTCGAGGCCGGTGAACTGCTCGCCTACAGCGACGCCCGCGGCGCGTTGGCGCTGGCGGTGAATGGCGGCTCCGCCGCGCACGCGCTCGCCCTGGCGATCGATGACGAGCTGGTGCTTCGGCCGCGATGACGCTCGGCAACCCGCGCGTGCATCGCCGTCAGACCGGATCGACGAGTCTCGACGCCCGGGCGCTGGCGATCGCCGGCGCGCCGCACGGGACGCTCGTCACCGCGCGCGAGCAGCTCGACGGCCGCGGCCGCCAGGGCCGGCGCTGGCACGCGCCGGCGGGCAGCGCGCTGGTGTGCTCCGTGGTTCTGCGCGATCCGCCGCCACTGCTGTCGATAGTCGCCGGCGTCGCCGTCGCCGAGTCGATCGGCGAGAGCACCACGCTCAAGTGGCCGAACGACGTGCTGCTCGAAGGCCGAAAGGTCAGCGGCGTCCTGATCGAGGGCCGCCCGCAGGAGCGCTGGTCGGTGCTTGGGATCGGCGTCAATGTCGCGCTGCGCGTCGAAGAGCTGCCCGAGGAGCTTCGCGAGAGCGCGGGGACTCTCGGGCGCAGCGAGTCCGACGTCGAACCGCTGCTCGAGCGGCTGCTCGAGGTGCTCGAGGCTCGCCTGGCCTCCCCGGCCGAAGACCTGCTGGCGGCCTGGCGCTCGCGCGACGCCTTGCTTGGCCGCAAGATCGCGTGGCGCGATGGCCGCGGAACGGCGCTCGGAATCGATGACCGCGGCGCGCTGCTCGTCAGGCTGGCCGATGGACGCGAGCGCGCTCTCGACGCCGGTGAGGTCCACCTCCTAGCGGACCAGTAGACGCGACGCGGGGGTCGGTTTGGCCGCCCGGCTAGGCGGCGTCAGCGGGAGCGTCGTCTGCGTCGCCGCGCTCCGGACGGTCGTCGACGATGACCCGCCGGCGCGTGCCGGTTGGGCGCCGTCCGTTGGCGTTCTCTGAGAGCGCCGCGGAGACCTCGTCATCGAGCTGGCCCTCGGCGCCGCCGGTCGAGTCCTCGCGCTCCTGAAGACGCGCCTCGGCGTCCAGTCGCACGCCCTCGTCCTCGAGCGCCTCGACCGCGTTGCCGTGGCCGACCTCGCCGTTGCTCGGCGCGCCGAGCGCGCCCTCGTGGACCGCGTCGACGCCTGCGATCTGATCGATCACGGCGCCCGGCGCCGGCTCGCCGCCGCGCCGGCGGCGGCGCTTGCTGCGGCCGCGGCGCTTCGGGAAGTTGCGAAGCAGCTCGCGCGCGAGCGCCGGCGGCTTGCGCGCCATCCGCGTCCGTGCACCGCGAAGGACCTCCTCGGCCTCGGGCGTGTGGGCCAGCGCCGCCGCCAGCAGCGCCGCCGCGAGCCGGCGGTCCTGCTTGCGCGCCGCGTGGACGAGGCGTCGCGCGTTGCGGGCGTGCGCGGCGCCTGAGGAGTTGACGAGCAGCCCGAGCAGCCGCTTCGTCTCCGGCCAGCGCTGCACCGCGTACTCCTCGTGCACTTCGCGCGTGTATTCGGCGATCCGCCAGATCCACGCGTTGGCCTGGTCGCGGCGGCCGATCCGCTTGTCGACCATTGCCTGGAGCATGATCTTGGCCCCCTCGCGGCGCTCGTCGCGCGTCCAGGTGCCGATGATGTCGATCGCCGTGTCGAAGGCGTCGGGGTCGCGCGCTGCGGCGATCTCGGCGAGCGCCTTCAGGCGCAGCGCCGGGTTCGTGTTGCGCTGTACCGCGGTGACCAGGAAGCGCCGCCGCAGCTCGCCATCGCGATCGAAGTGGAGCATCGCCCGTGCGCGCCGCCAGCCGTTGGCCTGCACGCGCGCGCCGGCGAGCGCGGCCCAGACATGCTGCTCGCCGTAGTCGAGATGCTCGACGGCGATCCGCCACAGCTCACGCTCGAAGACCTCGGCGCGCCGCTCCGGCTCAGGGCAGACCGGCAGTACGCGACGCTCGACCCGCACGCGCCGCCCGCGCCCGCGCCGCACCGGACCGACGACGATCGCGCCACCGCGGTAAACGTCGCGGTCAAGCAGCGAGTGCAGCGTCACGACCGGGTCGTCGTGCTTGGTCGCCGGGTGCACAAAGTCGACGACGAGGCCCGCCTCCTTGCCCGGGTGGCGACGCGTGACGCGCCCCACGCGCTGCTGGTAGATGCGCTTTGAGGCCGTCGGCGCGAGATGCACGCAGACCGTCGCGCGCGGCGAATTCCAGCCCTCGGCGAGCAGCTGGGCGTTGATCAGGACATCGATCTCGCCGCGCTCGTAGCGCGCGAGGATCGACGCCAGCTCGCGCTTGGGCGTCTCGCCCGAGACCGCCTGCGCCTTGATCCCCTCGTCGCGGAAGGCGACCGCGAGGTTGTAGGCGTGGCGGACGCCGGCGGCGTAGACGACGCCGGGCACGCCGTTGAAGCGTGTCTTGTAGAGGCTCGCCACGGCGAGGTTGAAGGGCGTCTGGTCGAGCAGCTCGGCCAGCATCTCCTGGTCGAACTCGGTGTCCACCTCGCCGCGCCGCAGCGGCACCTTCGCGATCGTGCGGACCCCGGGG
>DATGHN010000333.1:0-13388 GCA_035308005.1 Solirubrobacteraceae bacterium | reverse complement strand
GCTGCATAACCAGGAGGACTTCTTTGTGCTCTCAGGGGAGTGCCTGCTCCTGATCGAAGGCGAGGAGCGCAAGTTGAAAGCCTGGGACTTCGTGCACTGCCCGCCGGGCACCGATCACATCTTCATCGGCGCGGGCGACGGCCCCTGCGTGCTGTTCATGGTCGGCGCCCGAGGAGACGACGCGATCGTCTATCCCCGCTCCGAGCTGGCCCTGCGTCACGAAGCCGGCGTCGAGGTCGAGACGCCCAGTCCAAACGACGCGTATGCGCCGCACTCGCGCTGGCAGCCCGGGGGCGCCGAGATCTGGAAGGACGTACAGAGCGCCTAGGGCGCGGGATCCTGGGCCAAACCGCCGCAGATGTGAGCGCCGCGACCGCCCCGCGCGTCAGACCTTGTGGTAGCGCGGCTGCCAGCAGCCGTCAGCGTCGCGCTCGAAGTCCTGGAAGAGCAGCGGCGCCTCGGCAAGCATGATCTGGGCGACGTCGTCAAAGACGCTGCGCAGTTCCTCCTCGGCGCCCTCGGCGGTGCGCATCTCGATCACGTGCCGCAGCGTGCGCAGGTTGGCGCTCCAGATGATGTCGGTCGAGAGGCCGATCGGGGCCAGGCGCCGCAGCGCCGAGGTGATCTCCTTCTTGACGTGAAACGGCACCCCCTCGTCGTCGAGGCGAAGCTCTTCGGCGGCGTCGCGCTGGAACTCCTCGAGTTGCTCGACGATCTCGAGCACTCGCCCGCGCAGCGGCTCGAGCGCCGCCGGCACGCGAAAGCCGATGTCGGTCAGGCGCACGTAGCGCAGGCTCTCCTGGCTGAACGCCGAGCCGGCGCGATGCCTAACAAGTTCATGTGTGAGGACCCGTGAGGCGTTCCGCAGCGCAAATGAGTAGTTCGCGTGCTCGAGCACCGAGCCGTGGGCGCTGCGCAGCAGGTTCTCGAAGTACTCCCGGCGATCGGTTCGGACGCGCGTGACGTTGACGTTCAGGCCCGGCTCCCAGCTTCGGTAGCAGGCCCGGCCGCCGAACTCGACGAGCATCTCGCCCGGGTTGGGCTCCCCGTCTGACTCCTCGACTCGGCGGTCGAGCCAGCTTTCACCGCCGACCGATTCGAGGTAGCCGCGCATCCCCTCGAGCGCGATCGAGGGGCGCGCGATCAGGAAGACCTTTGGCTGGGTCTCGTGCACGGGTCGATGACCGTAGCGCCGCGAGCGGACGCCGCGCTCAGCCGCCGTGGGCGGCGACGGCGAGCGGCTGCCACTCCCGCCAGAGCGCCAGGCGCGATTCGTAATCGCGCTCCGCCATCTCGAGCGGAGCCTTGCCGAGGAAGACGCGGAGCGGGGGCGGATCGGCGTCGACGACCGCGAGGATCGCGGCGCGCGTGGCGTGCGGATCGCCCGGATCGGGCAGCCCGCTGCTGCGCGCCTCGCGGACTGCGGCGTAGGCCTCGTTCTCCTCGCTGCGCTTGGAGGAGGGCCCGCGCCAGTCGGTGGAGAACCCGCCGGGCTCGATCAGCGTGACGTGGATTCCCATCCCGGCGACCTCGCGCGAGAGCGACTGCGAGAAGGCCTCGAGCGCCCACTTTGAAGCGTGGTAGGCGCCGGTCATCGGGAACGCCGTGATCCCGCCGATGCTCGAGACCTGGAGGATGTGGCCCGAGGCCTGGGCGCGCATGATCGGAAGCGCCGCCTGCGTGACCCACAGCGCGCCGAAGAAGTTCGTCTCCATCTGCGCGCGGACGTCGGCTTCGCCGAGCTCCTCGATCATCCCGAAGTGCCCGTAGCCGGCGTTGTTGACGACGACATCGAGCCGGCCGAAGTGCTCGGCCGCGCGTTGCACGGCGGCGAAGTCGCCGTCGCGGTCGGTCACGTCGAGCTCGAGCGCCAGCAGCGAGTCGCCGTGCTCGGCCTCGAGCGCCTCGAGATCGGCGGGACGCCGGGCCGTCGCGGCGACGCGGTCGCCGCGCTCGAGGGCCGCCTGCGTCCATTCGCGTCCGAACCCCTTCGAGGCCCCCGTGATGAACCACACCTTGCTCAACGTTCGCTCCTTAGGGTCGGGTTGCAGGCCGCCGCGCCCCCGGCGCGGACGGCTAGCTGTAGAAGATGCTCGTCAGCGAGTAGCCGGCATGCTGTGCCAGGGTGAACAGCGGCTGGGGGATGATGCCGAAAACAACGGTCGCCGCCGAGAAGGCGATCGCGACGAACCAGACCTCGAGGTGGCGCCCCTGCCCGGCCGTGGCCTCCTCCGAGCCGCCCGCGATGACGGGCTGGCCGCCGGCGATCGTGCTCGGCGAGTCGCGCATCCACATCGCGGCGATCACCCGCAGGTAGTAACCGAGCGAGATCATCGAGCCGACGACGATCACCACGCCGAGCCAGGCGTAGTTGCCGTCGACGAGCGCCTGGATCAGGTAGATCTTGCCGATGAAGCCCGCGGTCGCCGGAATGCCGGCGAGGGACAGCATCGCGATCGTCAGTGGCCACGCCAGCAGCGGACGCTCGCGGCCGAGCCCCGCGACCGAGTCGATGTCGTCGCCGAATGCGCTCTCGCGCTCGCGCGCGATCACGACCGCGAAGGCCGCGACGTTCATCAGCACGTAGACCGCGAGGTAGAAGACGCTCGCCGCGACGCCGAGCTGCGTCGAGACGACGACGCCGCCGAGGATGTAGCCCGCCTGGGCGACCCCCGAGTAGGCGAGCATTCGCTTCAGCGAGGACTGCCCGAGCGCCCCGACGTTGCCGACGATGATCGTGATCGTCGCGAGCGTCGCGAGCGCCGGGCCCCAGTTGGCCTGCTGGCCGACGAGCGCGACATCGAAGACGCGGATCAGGACGCCGAAGGCGGCGGCCTTCGTCGCGACGGCCATGAACGCCGTGATCGGCGTCGGCGCGCCCTCGTAGACGTCGGGCGTCCACTGGTGGAAGGGCGCCACCGAGGCCTTGAAGCAGAGGCCGACGAGGACCAGCGCGACTCCCGTCAGAAGCAGCGCGTTGGAGCTGTGCCCGGCCGCGATCGAGGCGGCGATGCCGTTGAAGCTCGTCGAGCCGGTCGCGCCGTAGAGCAGCGCGAGGCCGTAGAGCAGCGTCGCCGAGCCGACCGAGCCGATGATCAGGTACTTGAGCCCCGACTCAAGCGACGCGGCGCGGCGCATCTCCGTCGCGCACAGCACGTAGAGGGGGATCGAGAGCAGCTCGATACCGACGAACAGCGCGACCAGGTCGGTCGCCGAGACGAGGATCGTCATGCCGGCGATCGACGCCAGCAGCAGCGCGTGGTACTCGCCGTGAGCCGACTCGCGTGGCGCGCGCGCGCGCCAGGAAAGCAGCACCGTCGCGAACCCCGCGGTGGTGAAGATCAGCGACAGGATCAGTGTCAGGTCGTCGATTCGGAGCGCCCCGGAGATCGCCGAGACGTGGTCGTTCCACTGCCAGATCGTCACGCCCAGCGACGCGCCGAGCACGACAAGCGTGAGCAGCGGGACGACCTGCTCGCGAACGAAGCGCGAGCGCAGCAGCCCGACCAGCAGCACGATCACCGAGCCGCCCAGCAGCGCCTCGAACGGCGAGATCGCCGCGTAGTCGATGTGCGGCGCCGGCGGGCGGCCAGACCCGGCGAGCAGGATCGCGTGGGCGGCGGCGTTCATCGTTTAGCCGCGTGTGCGATCGGGCCGGCATCAGCACTACCCAACTTCAGCTGGGCGGAGAAGGTGGGGCTCGAGGCGATCGCCTGCGGCGCGCTGATCGAGGACGTCACCGAGTCCTGCGCGCGCGACAGCTCGATCTGGGGGTAGATCGCAAACAGCAGGATCGCGCCGACGAACGGCACGAGCACCGCCGCGTCACGCCAGCGCAGCTCGCGCGAGGCGACCTCCGGCCCGGCGCGGTTGTGCATCGCGCGGATGAAGACGCGCAGCATGTAGACGCTCGCCATCAGCACGCCCGTGAAGGCGACGATCGAGAAGACCAGCTTCGTCTTGAAGAGGCCGAGCAGGATCAGCACCTCGCCGACGAAGTTGCCCGAACCCGGCATCGCGAGCGCCGCGAAGGTGACGATCAAAAAGACCGTCGCGAGGATCGGGGCGCGCATCGCGATGCCGCCCATGTCACGGATGTCCTCGGAGCCGCCGGCGCGCACCGCCAGCAGCCCGACGATCAAAAACAGCGGCGCGACGACGATCGCGTGGTTGACCATCTGGAGGACCGCTCCCTGAGCGCCCTGTGAGGCGAGCGCGAAGATGCCCATCGTGATGAAGCCGAGCTGGGCAACGGAGGAGTAGCCGATGATCAGCCGGGCGTTGGTCTGCGTGAAGGCCATCGCCGAGCCGTAGAGGATCGAGATCAGGCCGATCAGCAGCAGCAGCGTCTGGAAGTGGACGCTCGCGTCGGGGAGGATCGGCAGGACGATCGCCAGGAAGCCGTACGCGCCGACCTTCGACAGCACGCCGCTGAAGACCGACAGCACCTCGAGCGGCATCTCGCGATAGCCGTCGGGCATCCAGCCGTGCAGCGGGAAGGCCGGCATCTTGACCAGGAACGCCGCCGCGAACAGCAGGAAGATCCACTCCTGCGTCCCCTTGCCCAGGCGCGTCGCCTGAAGCGTGCTGTAGGCGAAGCTGATCTGGTGGCCGTTGGCGTGGGCGGTCAGTACGGCGAGCGCGACCGCGCCGGCGAGCATCAAAAGCGATCCGACGAGGGTGTAGATGACGAGCTTCATCGTCGCGCGCACGCGCCCGGGACCGCCGTACATGCCGGTCAGGAAGTAGAACGGGATCAGCATCAGGTCGAAGAAGCCGACGAAGAGGGCGAGGTCCTGGGCGAGGAACGCGCCGAGCACCGCCGACTCGGCGATCCCGAGCAGCAGGAAGTAGAGCTCCGGCCGCGCCTCCGAGCGCAGGTTCGAGGCCGTCACCGAGAGCGCGAAGACGAACGTCGTCATCGAGACGAGGAACAGGTTCAGCCCGTTGAGGCCGAGCGAGTAGTGGATCCCCAGCGAGCTGATCCAGACGGTGTTGATGACGTGCGTCAGCTGGCCGCCGGTGCCGTTGTAGCCGGCGATCAGCGAGATCGCGATCCCGAGCGCGCCAAGCGAGCCGAGCATCGCGACGGTGCCCGCCGTGCGCCGCCCGCCGGCGATCGCTCCGATCAGCGCGGAGACGGCGGGAAGCCAGATCAGGATCGAGAGCATCGCCGGGTCAGCTCTGAAGCAGGAAGTAGAAGGCGACGGCGGCGGCGCCGAGCAGCATCAGCGCGGCGTAGACGCGCAGCATCCCGCTCTGGGTGGCGCGCACGAGCGCCGAGGAGGCGCGGACGATGCCTGTCGAGCCACCGACCAGCAGGCCGTTGACGAAGACGCGCTCGAAGGTGTTCTGCGAGAAGCGGCCGAACCAGGCGCCGGGGCGCACGACGAGCGTGTCGATCAGCTCATCGAAGTACCACTTGTTCTCAAACAGCGTCGCGACGGGCGCGAAGCGCTCGCGCAGCTGCCCGGCGAGCTGCGGGCGCGCAACCCAGATCAGGTACGCCGCGGCGATGCCGCCGATGCTGACGACGGCGCCGAGGATCAGCCCGACGGCGAGCAGCGTGTTCGTGGTGTTGCTCGTGATCGTCGAGTCGGCGAAGGTCGGCGCCAGGAAGCGGTCGAGCCAGGAGGTCACGTGGGGGATCGAGACGATCCCGCCGACGATCGCCAGCAGCGCCAGGATCCCCATCGCCGCGCGCATTGGAATCGCGCGCTCGGCGACCGCGTGGTCGGGGCCCGGGAAGCCGACGTCGGTGTCCTCGATCTCGCCGTTTGCGGGGTTCGTCGGCGCCTCTGGGTGGTGGAGGTGCCCGGTCTCGACGAGTTCGCGAGCCTCGGCGCACGGTTCGCCGAGGAAGGCGCGGAAGATCATCCGGAACGTGTAGAGCGCGGTCAGCAGAGCGCCGACATAGCCGGCCGCCCAGAGCGCCCAGTGCCAGCCGCCGCGGCCGGCGGCGAAGAGCAGGATCGAGTCCTTCGAGAAGTAGCCGCTGAACGGCGGCACGCCGGACAGCGCGAGGCCGCCGACGATGAAGCAGGCGAAGGTGAAGGGAAGCGCGCGGCGGAAGCCCGACATGCGATCGAGGGATTGGACGCCGCCCATCGCCGAGATCAGCGAGCCCGCGGCCATGAACAAGAGCGCCTTGAAGAAGGCGTGCGTCATCAGGTGGAAGAGTCCGGCCGTGTAGGCGCCGATCGAGACGCCCATGATCATGTAGCCGATCTGCGACATCGTCGAGTAGGCGATGACCCGCTTGAGGTCGGTCGCGGCCAGGCCGATCGTCCCGGCGATCAGAAGCGTCAGGCAGCCGATCACCGCGCCGACGTCGCCGGCCGCCGGCGCGAGCTGGAAGAGCGGGTGCATGCGCGCGATCAGATAGACGCCGGCGGTGACCATCGTCGCGGCGTGGATCAGCGCGCTGACGGGCGTCGGGCCCTCCATCGCGTCCGGGAGCCAGGTGTGGAGCGGAATCTGGGCCGATTTCGCGAACGCGCCGACGAGCAGCAGCAGGCAGCCCGCCGTCACGTCGCCGCTTCCGCTCGCGAAGACGTGCGGCGCCTTGTGGAAGCTCGCGAGCAGATCGAAGGTGCCGGTGTGGCGGAAGATGAAGAACGTGCCGAGCACGAGGCCGATGTCGCCGAGCACGTTGATCACGAAGGCTTTGAACCCGGCCGAGGTCGCCGTCGTGCGCCGGTACCAGAAGCTGATCAGCATGTAGGAAGCCGCGCCGACGAACGCCCAGCCGACGATCAGGAGCAGGAAGTTGCCGGCCAGGACGAGCAGCAGCATCGAGAAGACGAAGAAGTTGAGATAGGCGAAGAAGCGCGAGTAGCCGCGGTCGCCCGCCAGATAGCTGACCGAGTAGAGGTGGATCAGCATCGAGACGCCGGCGACGACGCAGATCATCAGCACCGACAGGGGGTCGACGAGGATCGTCGCGCGCGCGTCGACGCCGGTCGTGCCGGCGATCGTCCACAGCGTCGAGGTCAGCTCGCGCGCCCCGGGCGCGACCGACTGGATGTTCGCGAGCGTGATCAGCGCGAAGACGAACGACACGGCGACCGCCGCGGTGCCGATCCAGCCGGCGCTGCGCCCTGGCAGGCGGCGGAACAGCGCGCCGGTGACGATCGTCCCGGCGAGCGGGGCGGCGAGGACGATCCAGGCGGCGGCGGTTGCGCTCATCGGTGAAGGTCCCGCCTCATCCCTGAAGCTCGCGCAGCTCGTCGACGTCGATCGGCAGCCGACGGCGGTGAAGCGCCACGATCAGACCGAGGCCGACCGTCACCTCGCACGCCGCGACGACGATCACGACGAGGGCGAAGACCTGGCCGTCGCCGTTGCCCCACATCCGCGAGAAGCCGATCAGCGCGAGGTTCGCGGCGTTCAGCATCAGCTCGAGGCAGAGCAGGATCACGATCGGATTGCGTCGCACGAGCACGCCGCCGGCGCCGATCGCGAAGACGATCGCGCTGACCGCCAGATACCAGCCGATGCTCACGGCTCGCTCACCCCGCGCGATCCGCCGGCCTCGGCCATCGTGCCGGTCGCGGCGGGGCGCGTCCGAAAGACGTCGCCAAGCTCGAGAACGGGTGTGCGCTCCTCGACCCCGTCGTCGAGGCCGCGGCGGCGCCGCGCCAGCGTGACGGCGCCGATCGCGGCAACCAGAAGCAGGTAGGAGGCGATCTCAAACGGCGCGAGGAAGCGCGTCAGAAGCAGCGTGCCGATCGCCCCCGGCGTCCCAAAGCCGGCGTGATAGGGCGCGCCGTCGTGGCTGATCGCCTGCAGCCCCGATCCGAGCACAGCGATCAGGAGCTCGACGACGAGCGCGGCGCCGCAGGCGAACGCTCCGAGCGCCGCGAGGCGGCTCGGCTCCTGGCCGAGCGCGGGTGCGGAGTCGCCGACGTAGGAGACGACGAACACGTAGAGGACGATGACGGCGCCCGCGTAGATGATCACCTGGGAGGCCGCCAGGAACTCGGCGCGCAAGAGCAGGAACAGCGCCGCCAGCGAGATCATGTGGCCGACCAGCGCGAGCACGCTGTAGTAGGGGTTCTTCAGCGCGATCACCCCGATCGCTCCCGTGATCGCGCCGATCGCGGCGACGAAGAAGACCAGTGTCGACATCGCCTACTCGCCCTCGCCGCGCAGCGGCGTCGCCTCGATCGGCTCCGCGAGGAGCATTTCCTTGGTGAAGATCAGATCGGCGCGGCTGTAGTCGGAGAGCTCGAAGTCGTGGCCCATCGTGATCGCGTCGAACGGGCAGGCGACCTCGCAGTAGCCGCAGAAGATGCAGCGGCTGATGTTGATCTCATAGACCGCCGCGTAGCGCTCGCCCGCGGAGACGCGGGTCTCGGCCGTGTTCTCGGCGGCGACGACGCGGATGCAGTCGGCCGGGCAGGCCGCGGCGCACAGCGAGCAGCCGACGCACTTCTCGAGCCCGGTGTCCTCGAAGCGGTGGAGCTTGTGGCGGCCGCGAAAGCGCGGGTAGACGGGAACCTTCTGCTCGGGGTACTGGATCGTCGTCACGCCCTCGACGACGCGCGCGAAGGTCGTCTTGAGCCCGCGCAGGGTCTCGCCGAAGGCGCGGTAGGCGCCACCCGCCGCGCCCGGCTCCGGGGCGCGCTGGACGACGATCTGGTCCTCTCCGGGCGACCAGCTCATGAGTGCACCGCCACGACGACGATCGCCGTCACGAGCGCGTTGAGCGTCGCGAGCGGGAGCAGGATCTTCCAGCCGAAGCTCATCAGCTGGTCGTAGCGAAGCCGCGGCAGCGTCGCGCGGATCCAGATGAAGAAGGTGATGAAGAGGAACATCTTTCCGAGCACGATGAAGGGGTCGACCCAGGCCGGCGGGTCGATCCCGAACGGCAACAGCCAGCCGCCGAGGAACAGCGTCACCGCGATCCCCGAGACGACCATCATGTTCAGGTACTCGGCGAAGAGGTAGGCGACCATCCGCGTCCCGCCGTACTCGGTGAAATAGCCGGCGACGAGCTCGGCGTCGGCCTCGACGAGGTCGAACGGCGCGCGGTTGACCTCGGCGAAGCTCGCGCAGGTGAAGACGATGAAGCCGACGAACTGGGGGATGAAGTACCACATCCCGCCCTGGGCGTGGACGATGTGGGTCAGCGACAGGCTGCCGGCGGTGATCACGACGCCGATCAGCGCGAGCCCCTGCGAGACCTCGTAGGAGATCAGCTGCGCCGCCGCGCGCATCGCGCCCAGATAGGAGTATTTCGAGCCCGACGCCCAGCCGCCGAGCATCAGCCCGTAGAAGGCGATCGCGCCGAAGGCGAACACGTAGAGCGGGCCGATCGAGGTGTCGATGCCGTAGAGGCCGACGCGCGTGCCGAAGATGTGCGGCGCGTCGCCGAACGGCACGATCGCAAACGCCGCGACCGCGGCGAGAATCGAGATCACCGGCGCGATTACATAGAGCGGGCCGACCGCCGTCACCGGCCGCGAGTCCTCCTTGGTCGCGAACTTGACGATCTCGGCGAGCGGCTGGAGCAGCCCGAACGGCCCGACGCGGTTTGGGCCGTAGCGGTTCTGGAAGCGCCCGAGCAGCTTGCGCTCGTAGACGATGATCAGCGGCAGGATCCCGAGCGCGATACCGAAGATCACGAGCGACTTGATGATCTGGATCCACCAGGCCTCGTAGTAGCCGGCGAGGCCGAGCGTCATACGAGCGCCTCCTCGATCTCCTCATCGGCGGCGTCCTCCGCCGGCTCGGGCGGTGTGGGCGGCGGCTCGCGCAGCTCGACCAGCTCGCCGCGCAGCGCGTTCGCGCCGTCGTGGGCGAGGCCCGCGAGCATGATCGCGCGCCCCGCGGGCACGGCGTCGCGGACGGCCACGACGGCCGCCACCGACGCGCCGCCCGAGTCCACGGCGACGACGTGCTCGCCCTCGGCAAGCCCGAGCGAGCGCGCGTCCGCGGGCGAGATCTCGACGCGCTGCGGCGGGTGGAGGAAGGCGAGCGCCGGCGAGGCGGCGACCTCGGGGAAAGACCAAAGCGAGCGGTAGGAGCTCAGCAGGAGCCGGCGCTCGGCGCCCGCCGGAGCGGACCGCGCCGGGGCGGGCGACGGAGCGTTTGCCGGCGCCGGGAGTGCCGCGGCGTGCTCGCGTTCGGGCCAGCGCACGCCGCGCCCGGCGATCTCCTCGAGCGTCAGCCCCGCGTACATCGGCACCGCGTCGAACAGCGCCGCGCTTGCCGCCGCGGCGCTCGTGATGGCGGTGTCCGTGCCGAGGCGCTTGCAGAGCTCGGCGAGGGTCGACCACGTCGCCCGAACCTCGCCCTGGCGCGCGATCGCCGGCCGAAGGCGCTGGATGCGGCCGTCCGGGTGCGTGACCGTGCCCTCCTTCTCCGGGTAGGCCTCGGCGGGAAACACAACGCTCGCGTGCTCGCGCAGGCCCTCCGAAAGGAACCCAGCATGCGCGATCACCGTCGTCGCATGCTCAAGCGCCTCCTCCCACCCCGAGCGATCCGGCAAATCAACAAACGGGTCGACGTCCAACAGGTAGAGCGCCGTCAGCTCGCCCTCGAGCAACCCAGCCGCGATGCCGCTGGTGTCGCGGCCGCCAGCCGTTTCGCCAAGCCCAACTCCCACTCCGGCCGCTGCACCAGCCTCCCGCAATCCGCGACCGTTGGCGGACTCGGGAACGCCGATCAGCCCGGCACCGTCGCGCCCCTCAAGGCCGAGCGCGCCGGCGAGGTCGACCAGCGCGCCAGCCCCGCCGTCGAGCAGCCGCTCGCCATAGACGACTACGACCTCCTCGCCGGCCTCGCGAAGCACATCCGCCACCCCGCGAACCGCCTCAACGCCGCACCCGGCCGCCTCGGCGTAGCTCCCCGCGTCACCGCCGCGCAGCGCCGCCGCCAGAGCGGCAGCGAACTCCGCCCCCCGCCGCGGAGCGATGCGCAGGCTTACAGCGGCGCTCGCATCCAAAGCGCTGGGCCGGTCACCCACTACAGCCAGTGCGACGCCCTGGCGTTGCACCCCCTTACGGATCCGAAGCTCGAGGATCGGCGCGTCATCGAGCGGCTCGCAGTCGAGCACCAGGACGGCGTGCGCGAACTCGAGGTCTGAGACCTTCGCGGCGAGACCCGGCGCGGCGAGCGCCCGCCAGTCATCGAGTGACACCGCGCCGCCCGAGCGGGAGTCGATGTCGGGCGAGCCGATCGCGTCGCGCAGCAGCCGCCCCAGCAAAAACCCCTCTTCGTTGGTCGCCCCGCCGCCCGCGAGCGCGCCGACCTTCGCGCCGGCGCGCCGCAGCGCCCCCGCGGCCTCGCTCAGCGCGCGCTCCCAGCTGACCTCGCGAAGCTCGCCGCCGTCGCGGATCATCGGCGCCGTGACGCGCTCGTCGACGTGCACCGACTGGTAGGCGAAGCGGCCCTTGTCGCACAGCCAGCCGTCGTCGACGTCGTCGTTCTGGCGCGCGAGCACGCGCAGGACGCGCTCGTCGCGGACGGTCAGGTTGACGTTGCACTGCGCGGGGCAGAGCGTGCAGACGGTGCCCGAGCCCTCGATCTCCCACGGCCGGGCGCGGAAGCGGTAGGGGCGCGAGGTCAGCGCGCCGACCGGGCACAGCTCGATGATGTTGCCGCTGAAGGGGGCGACGTACGGGTGCCCGTCGAAGGTCCCGACGAAGGAGTGCGCGCCGCGCTCGAGGAGGATCAGCTGGTAGTCCTCGGAGATCTCCTGGGCGAAGCGGACGCAGCGGTAGCAGAGGATGCAGCGCTCGCGGTCGATCGCGATCAGCGGCGAGAGCTCGAGCGGCTTTCGGAAGTGGCGCTTGGGCTCGATGAAGCGCGAGCTCCCGGCGCCCCAGCCGAAGGTGATGTCCTGCAGCGGGCACTCGCCGCCCTTGTCGCAGACCGGGCAGTCGAGCGGGTGGTTGATCAGCAGGAACTCGACGACGGCGCGCTGCGCTTCGACGGCGCGCTCCGAGCGGGTGTGCACGACCATGCCGTCCTTGACCGCCGTCGAGCAGGCGGTCTGGAGCTTCGGGATCCCCTCGATCTCGACGAGGCACATCCGGCAGGCGCCGACGGGCTGCCCGAGCTTGGGCTCGTAACAGAAGACGGGGATCTCGACGTCGCCGAGCTTGGCAGCGTCGGCGAGCATCATGTTCTCGGGCGCCTTGACCTCGCGCCCGTCGATCGAGAAGGTGATCGTGTTCGCCTGCGGGCGCGGCATCAGACTCGTCCCCCTTCAAGGGGGGTTTGGCGCATGCGCCAAACCCGGGATCGGTACATGTACCGATCCCCCGCCAGGTGCATACCCCTTCGGGAGAAAGGCGGACGGTTTTCGAATCGTGTCCACCCCTGCGGGGCACAGGTGCACCTGGCGGTCATGCGGCCACGGCGGCAATCTGGCGCGAGAGCATGTGGGCCTCGAACTCGTCGCGGAACTTTGCGATCATCGAGCCGATCGGCATCGCCATCGCGTCGCCGAGCACGCACAGGCAGTTGCCGATGATGCGCTCCTGGACCGAGGCCATGATGTCGAGGTCCATCGGCGTCGCCTCGCCGGTCTCGATCCGCTCGAGCATCCGCACCGTCCAGGTCGTCCCCTCGCGGCACGGGGTGCACTTGCCGCACGACTCGTGGCGGTAGAACTTCGCGACCTTCAGGGCGACATCGAGGACGGGCGTCGAGTCGTCGACGACGATGATCGCCCCCGAGCCGAGCATCGTCCCGGCCTTTGCCAGCGAGTCGAAGTCGTAGGGGACGTCGAGGTCGGCCGCGGTCAGCACCGGCGAGCTCGAGCCGCCGGGAAACCAGAGCTTGACCGAGCGGCCCTCGGGCGGCCCGCCGGCCATGTCGAAGATGATCTCGCGCGAGGGCGTGCCGAGCTCGACCTCGAAGTTGCCGGGCCGCCGCACGTGCCCGGAGACCGAGACGAGCTTCGTGCCCGCCGATCCGGGCGCGCCCAGCTTCGCGTACTCGGCGCCCCCCATGCGGATGATCGCCGGCATCGTCGAGAGCGTCTCGACGTTGTTGATCAGCGTCGGTCCGTGGTAGAGGCCCTGGATCGCGGGGAACGGCGGCTTCAGCCGCGGGTTGCCGCGCTTGCCCTCCAGCGAGTCGAGCAACCCCGTCTCCTCGCCGCAGATGTAGGCGCCCGCGCCGCGGTGGAGCACGAGGTCGAGCGAGGTATCGCTGCCCAGGATCCGGTCGCCGAGGTAGCCGGCGGCGGTCGCCTCCGTGATCGCGCCGTCGAGGATCTTCGCCTGCGCCTCGTACTCGCCGCGGATGTAGATGAACGCGCGCGTGATGCCCGCCCCGCGGGCGGCGATCACGATGCCCTCGAGCAGCATGTGCGGGGACTTCTGCAGCAGCTCGCGGTCCTTGAACGTGCCGGGCTCGGACTCGTCGGCGTT
>DATGHN010000332.1:0-4585 GCA_035308005.1 Solirubrobacteraceae bacterium | reverse complement strand
AGCGTCTTCGACGCGACCGGCTGGCCCGTTTCGGCGTAGCTCTCGACGACCTTGCGAAGGATCGTCTCCTGACGTGGAGTGAGCATCGTTGATCTGTCTCGATTCTACGAAGCCGGGCTAGCGTGAAAGCTCGGCTGTGGCGCCGCGGACGACGGCCTTGCCGAATTGCTGGACCGTGGCCGTGACGACGATCGTCGCGGCGTCGGCCTCCGTGACCTTCGAGCTGACGACGATCTCCTCCTCCGGCACCGCCGCGCCGCGGAACTGGACGGACAGCCGGCGGAGGTGGCCCGGGCCGCCGAGCGCCTGCGTCTGGGCGCGCGCGATCAGGGCCATCGTGTAGAGGCCGTGCAGGATCCGGCTCGGCAGCCCGACCGAGCGCGCGAACTCATCGTCGAGGTGGATCGGGTTGAAGTCCCCCGACGCGCCCGCGTAGCGAGCGGTGACGTAGCGCTCGGGAGTGACGCGCAGCTGCGGAAGCTCGCTGCCCGCCTGGAGGCCGGCGCTCATTCGCGCGGCCTCACGACCTCGGTCCAGCGCCCGAGGCAGACCTCTTCGCCGCGCTCGTTCGCCGAGCGTGTCTCGAAGGTGTAGAAGCTCATCCCGATCCGCTCGGAGACCTCGGCGAGCCGCGCCTGCGTCGTGATCTCATCGCCGGCGTGGACGAGCGGTCCCCATTGGAACTCCTGCGCGCTGTGCAGCAGCATCGCGAAGTCGATCCGAAGCTCCGGATCGAACAGCGCCTCCTCGATCGCCGGCGCGCTGTAGACGACGCAGAACATCGGCGGCGCGACGAGGTCGGGGTGCCCTGCGGCCTGGGCCGCTTCGAGGTCGAGGTACAGCGGGTCGCTCTCACCGACCGCGCGGGCGTACTCGCGAATCTTCTCCCGCCCGACGGCGTAGCTGTGCGGCGCGAACGCCGCGAGCGGCTGCGCCACCCTCAGGCGCCGACCGACCAGGTGTCGCTGCCGTGCAGCAGCGCGGCGAGGTCGCCGTCGGCGAAGGACCGGTGGGCGCTCGCGAGCTCCGCCGCCACTTCGGCGGTCTGGCTCTCGCGCGGCGCGGCGCGGAAGATCCCGATCGGCGCGACGCCGCCCGCGACGTCGGCCAGGCGGCTCAGCGCGAAGGCGAGGCTCGGGTCCTCCCGGTGCGCGTCGTGGACGAGCAGCGCGTCCTCGCCGGCGTCGGCGACCGCGACGACCGCGAGCGTCCCGTCGGCGGCGCGCACGACGCCGCGCTCGCGCTCGGCGCCGAAGCGGATCGGCTGCCCGTGCTCGAGCGCGATCACGTTGGCGTCGCGGGTCTGCTTCTCGGTCATCGCGTCGAAGGCGCCGTCGTTGAAGACCGGGCAGTTCTGGTAGATCTCGATCAGCGCGGCGCCGGGGTGCGCGGCGGCGGCGCGGAGCATCGCCGGGAGGTGGTGCTTGTCGGTGTCGAGCGTGCGCGCGACGAACGACGCGCCGGCTCCGAGCGCCAGCGAGATCGGATTGAACGGCGCATCAACCGTCCCGAACGGCGAGGACTTGGTGACCTTGCCGAGCTCGCTCGTCGGCGACGCCTGGCCCTTCGTGAGGCCGTAGATGCGGTTGTTGAAGAGCAGGATCTTGACGGGGATGTCGCGGCGCAGGGCGTGAATGAGGTGGTTGCCGCCGATCGAGAGGGCGTCGCCGTCGCCGGTCACGATCCAGACCGAGAGCTCCGGGCGCGCGGCGACGAGGCCGGTCGCGATCGCCGGCGCGCGGCCGTGGATGCCGTGCATCCCGTACGTGTTCATGTAGTAGGCGAAGCGGCCGGCGCAGCCGATGCCGGACACGAAGACGGTCCGCTCGGGCGGGATCCCGAGCTCGGGCAGGAAGCCCTGGACGGCGGCGAGGATCGCGTAGTCGCCGCAGCCCGGGCACCAGCGCGTCTCGACCGGCGCCTGGAAGTCGGCCTTCGTCAGCGGCGCGCCGCCGTGGCCGTTGCCGTTCGTCTTGCTAACCGTGGCCATCGCTCTAGAGCCGCTCCAGGAGCTCGCGCTCCATCTCGGCCGCAAGCAGCGGGCGGCCCTGGGTGATCGCGTAGCTCTCGATGTGCAGGCCGTACTCCGCGCGCAGCACGCGCACGAGCTGGCCGTCGTTCATCTCCGCCACGAGGACGCGCTTGAAGCGCGCGAGCACCTCGCCGGTGTTCGCGGGAAGCGGGTTGAGGTTGTGAAACTGGGCGTGGGCGATCGGGTGCCCGCCCTGGCGCAGGCGGCGAACGGCGGCGCGCAGCGTCCCGAAGCTCGATCCCCAGCCGACCACGAGCAGGTCGGCGTCGTCGTCGGCGTCGACCACCAGCGGCGCCACCTCGATGCCGGCGATCCGCTCGCGGCGCTGGTCGGTCATCAGCTGGTGGTTGGCCGGCTCGTACGAGATCCCACCGCTCGGCTGCGACTTCTCGATCCCGCCGATGCGGTGCTCGAGGCCCGGCGTGCCGGGGACGGCCCACGGGCGGGCGCCGTCGGCGTTTCGGGCATAGGGCTCAAACGGCTCGTGGCCGTTGGCGGGCGCGAGCGCCGGGTCGATCCGCGCCAGAAGCTCGACGTCCGGGAGCCGCCAGGGCTCGGAGGAGTTGGCGAGGAAGAGGTCTGTGAGGAGGATCACCGGGGTGCGGTAGCGGACGGCGATCCGAACGGCGTCGAGGACCGCTGAGAAGCACTGCGCGGGCGTCGTGGCGCAGACGATCGGCAGCGGCGACTCGCCGTGGCGCCCGTAGAGGGCCATCAGGAGGTCCGACTGCTCGGTCTTCGTCGGCATCCCCGTCGAGGGGCCGGCGCGCTGGACGTCGATGATCAGCATCGGCAGCTCGAGCATCACCGCGAGACCGACCGTCTCCGCCTTGAGATCCATTCCGGGGCCGCTCGTCGCCGTGACGCCGAGCGCGCCCCCGAAGGCGGCGCCGAGCGCCATCCCGGCGGCGGCGATCTCGTCCTCGGCCTGGATCGTGCGCACCCCGGCCTTGCGGTGGCGAGCGAGCTCGTGGAGGAGCTCGGACGCGGGCGTGATCGGGTAGGAGGCGAAGACGAGCTGGAGGCCGCTTCGCACGCTGGCCGCGACGAGTCCGAGCGCCGTCGCCGTCGTGCCGTTGACGGTGCGGTAGATGCCCGGCTCCATGTCATGCGCGGCGGGGACGCGAATCTGGACGTCGATCAGCTCCGTCGTCTCACCGAACGACCAGCCGGCGCGCAAGGCCGCGAGGTTGGCCTCGAGCGACGCAGTGCGCCCGGCGAACTTCTTCTCGAGCCAGGCCTCGGTGACGGCGGTCGGGCGGTCATACAGCCAGCAGAGCAGGCCGAGTGCGAAGAGGTTCTTGGCGCGCAGCGCGTCGCGCGTGGTGACCTCCTCCATCCCTTCGACCGCGCGCTGGGTGAGCGTGTTCATCGGGATGCGGCGGACGATGAAGCTGTTCAGCGAATCGTCGTCGAGCGGGTTTGCGTCATAGCCCGCCTTCTGGAGGTTGCGGACGGTGAACGCGTCTTCGTTGACGATGATCGTCGCGCCGCGCTCGAGTTCGCCGACGTTGGCCTTGAGCGCGGCCGGGTTCATCGCGACGAGCACGTTCGGCGTGTCGCCCGGCGTGACGATGTCGCGCGCGGCGAAGTGGATCTGGAAGCTCGACACGCCGGCGAGCGTGCCGGCGGGTGCGCGGATCTCGGCCGGGAAGTTCGGCAGCGTCGCGAGGTCGTTGCCGAGGCTCGCGGTCGCGTCGGTGAAACGGCCGCCTGCGAGTTGCATGCCGTCGCCGGAGTCTCCGGCGAACCGAACGATGACCCTCTCTCGCTCCTCTATGCCCTTCGCGACCGCCATGCTCGATCCGTCCGACTCGCGGACGGCTGCAGCGCCCGCTCCTAATAAGTGTTAAAGAGCATAACGACCGCCCCGGCGCCGCGGTCGCGGATCCCCCCGCGGCGCCGGTAGAACCGCGTTTTTCAGAAAGCGATCGCCTCCTCGGCCTCCTCCGCATCCTCCTCGTCGCCGTCGGCCTCCCCGGCTGAGCGCGAGGCGAGGAATTGGACGCTGTCGGCGAGCACGCCGACAGCCTGGCGGCCCTCCCCCTCGGGAGTCGTCCATTCATGCCATTCGAGGCGCCCGTCCACGGCGATCGGGCGCCCCTTGGCGAGAAAGCGCGCGCACGCCTCGCCACTCGCGCCGAAGACCGACACGTCGAAGTAGTTGGGCCGCTCGTCGAGCTCGCCCGTCTCCTTGTTGCGCCAGCTCGTGCTGCAGGCGATCCGCAGCCGGCACACGCTCGTGCCGCTGGCGGTCGTGCGCAGCTCGGGATCGCGTGTCAGATTTCCGACCAGAACCACCCGGTTGATCGTTGCCATCAAGCCTCCTTTTCCGTTCGAGACAGCGACGCTACGCCGAGCTTGGGACACAACTCATCGATCGGGCGGACCGCTCCGCGCGCCGGCGCTCACGCCGCCTCGCCGACCTCGAGTGCCGCGCCCGCCGACGACCAGCCCGCCGCGCGCTCGATCGCGACCAGCGTGATCCGCTCCTGCGCGCTCTCGATCGCGATCGCCGAGGCGAGCGCGCGCGCCGTCGCGGGCGTGACGTAG
>DATGHN010000331.1:0-2841 GCA_035308005.1 Solirubrobacteraceae bacterium | reverse complement strand
CTGCCGCGGCCACGTCCTCGCCGAAGAAGATCACCGATGGATCGCGCTCGAGCTCCTCTGCGAGCGCATCCCGGATGGCAGTTCTGAACTCGAGCAGGTCGCTCATGCCGCAAACTCCGTCGCGGCATCCTCCTGCGGATCCGGGTAGGGCGCGGCGAGTGAGCGGGCGACCGCATCGTCCATCTGCGCGTTCACGCGCTGCTCGACCTCCGCGATCCGCGCTTCCGTGACGCCCTCTGCCCGCAGGCGCTCACGCGCCAGCTTGAGCGGGTCGCGCTCGAGCCACTCTTCGAGCTCGCCGTCGGGCCGGTAGGTAGCGGGGTCGCTCTTGGAGTGCCCGTAATGGCGGTATGTCCGGCACTCGAGCAACGTCGGCCCGCCGCCGGCCCGTGCTCGTTCGACGGCGCGGTCCGCAGCCTCCTTGACGGCCCACAGATCGTTGCCGTCGACCACCTCGGAGGGCACCGCGTAAGCGGCTGCCCGCGCGGCGATGTCGGCACCCGCGGTCGCCGCCGCCAGTGGCGTGAACTCGCCGTAGAGGTTGTTCTCACAGACGAAGACGACCGGCAGTCCGGCGACCGCCGCCATGTTCAGGCACTCGTGGAAGTACCCCTGGTTCGATGCTCCGTCGCCGAAGAAGCACACGGACACCCGTCCCTGGCGCTTGCCGGAGATGGCCGCTCCGAGCGCCGCGGCGATCGAGCCGCCGACGATTCCAAAGCAGCCGACGAGCCCGCTGTCGATGTCGATCACGTTCATCGATCCGGCGCGGCCACCACAGACACCGGTGCTGCGTCCGAGCATCTCGGCGGCGAGCGCCTCCGGATCGGTCCCCTTGGCCAGCGCGTGCCCATGGCCGCGATAGGTGCCGGCCGCGTAGTCCTCAGGTTGGAGCGCCATGCACACACCGACAGCCACCGCCTCCTGGCCCGCGTACAGGTGGGTCGTCCCGTGGATCTCACCGCGCAGGAAGAGCCGGTGCATCGCGTGCTCGAACTGCCGGATCAGCAACATGCGGGCGTAGCCATCGACGTAGGGCTCGGTGGCCACCTGGCCTGTGCCGCTGTCCTGCTCTTCCGCTTGGAGCCTCGTCATCTCGCCTCCTCCCCAGTTGGGGTAACAGCGCCTACCGGAACGCTTTCGGAAGCCACCGCCAGCGCACACAAATTGTGGACTGGTAATGTATCGCAAACGTTTGCAGTCCGTGCTCGTGGGAGGATCGGTGGCCATCGAAATCGTCATGCCGCGCCTATCGGATTCGATGGAAGAGGGCACCATCACGCAGTGGCTGGTCGCGGCCGGCGACGCGGTCAAGCCCGGTGATCCGCTGGTCGAGGTCGAGACCGACAAGGCGACGGTGACCTATGAGTGCGAGTGCGCAGGCACGATCCTGCTGCTCGCCGCCGCCGAGGGCGCGAGCGTCGCCGTGGGCGCGGTGATCGCCGCCGTCGGCGAGCCCGGTGAGACCATCGATTCACTCCAGACCGGCGAGGCAGTCCGGAGCCGCGGGACCGTCGAGCCGGTTGGCGTCGCGGCGGCCCCGAGCCCGGTTGGGTCGACGGCCACCGGGGCTGACGGTCCTGCCACCGCCGGACCTCAGCTCGGCAATCGGCCCGGCACCCGCATCAAGGCCTCGCCGCTGGCACGACGGATCGCCGGCCAGCTCGGTGTCGACCTGACCGCCGTGTTCGGGACCGGACCGCGCGGCCGCGTGATCAGGGCCGACGTGGAGCTACACGCGAACCGCTCCCGCGGCAACGGCGCCGGCGCGGCGTCTGCCGAGGAGAACTCGAGCGCGAAGGGAAGTTCGACCGTGCAGGAGCTGTCGCGGCTGCAGCAGACGATCGCGCGGCGGATGGCACAGTCGCGATCGACGGTGCCCGACTTCGAGCTGCGCCGCGAGTTCGACATGAGCGCGGTTGTCGCGTTACGCGAGCAGCTCCGCACGCTGAGCGATCCGGCGCCGTCCTACAACGACTTCATGGTCAGGGCCTGCGCGCTGGCACTGCGAGACTTCCCCCGCGTCAACGGCTCGTATCGCGACGGGGCGATCGAGACCTTCGATCGCATCAACATCGGGATCGCCGTTGCCGCCGATGACGCACTCGTCGTGCCGACGATCTTCGATGCGGATCGCAAGTCGCTCGTCGAGATCGGCCAGACGTCGCGGGAGCTCGCCGCGAAGGTCCGTGACGGTTCGGTCACGCCGGCCGAGCTCAGCGGCGGAACGTTCACCGTCTCGAACCTCGGCATGTTCGGTCTCGACAGCTTCTCGGCAGTCGTGAATCCGCCACAGGCGGCGATTCTCGCCATCGGCTCGCTCAAGCCACGGCCGATCGTCGCCCCGGATGGCGTGACGATCGTCGCCCGGCCAACAGTGCAGGTGAGCCTCGCCTGTGACCACCGGATCCTGTACGGCGCTGACGGCGCCCGGTTCCTCGCGCGGCTGAACGAGCTGCTCGAGGCGCCTGTGTCACTGGTGCTCTGAGCCGCGGCTCCGAGCCCAGAGCCGACCGCCGGGCGGCGGACCCGGCGGCCTACCCTGGTTGCCGCGCGGCCGTCGGCGCGGCGAGCGCCGCGTGTTGGGCCACGCTCGGCAGCGTGTGCCCGTTGGCGGCGTCGTTGGTCGAGTTGACGCCGTAAGCGAGCAGCACCGCGATGACCGCCGCGACGGTGAACACCGCCACTTTCCGCGGCCCAGCGTCGCGCACGTACTCAACAAACCTCCCCCACATGGCGACCGATTGTGGCAGTCCCGCGGTCTGGTCGGCGTCAAGTCCTAACACCGCGCTGGTTGTGGATGACGGTCGCCCCCGGACGCCGCGTCGTCCCGCGGCCCGA
>DATGHN010000330.1:0-12191 GCA_035308005.1 Solirubrobacteraceae bacterium | reverse complement strand
CGTCACGCGAGCCCCGCGGCGCTTGCCATCTTCGAGGATCGAGCGCAGGCGGGCGAGAGCACGACGGTACTGGCGACGGGTTCGCCCGCGCGTGCCGAGCAGGACTTCGAGCAGCCGGTCGCTCGGCGTGACGGGCGCGCTCTCGACCGTGATCTTGACGCGCGTCACATCGTCGGCGGCCGGTTCGAGCGTGTAGACGATCATCGAGCGGACGCGGTTGAACTTGCCGCCGCGGCCGGCGGCGACGATCCGCCACGGCGCATCGACCTCGATGAAGGACACACCCATCCAGGAGAAGCGATTCAGCGGGGCGGCGACGTGGAACGTGGCCCCCGCGCCGCGGCCGACAGGGTCCTCGCGCGTGAGATGCCACTCGGTCAGGAAATGGTCCGTGAACTCCGAGTGGTTGGCGATGTCGGCGAGGTAGTCAAAGACCTCCTCGCGCGGCCGGCCGATCGTGATCGAGACGCTGACGGGATCCACGGCGGCGCGGAGTCTACGCGCTGCGCCGAAGGGAAACTCACGCGGCGCGGTGCAGGCGCACGGCGAGGCCGTGCTCGCTGTGGCGCACACGCTCGGTCGAGACCGGGGCCTCGCGGCGAAGCGGGCGGCAGAGCTCGCAGACGACCACACCGCGCTCGTAACGGTGGACGTCCTCGCCGATCAGCGGCGTGCGCCCGCAGTCGCGGCAGCGGGCGCGCTCGGCGGAGAGCTCATCGACTGCGACCCGCAGCAGCAGCCGTTCGAAGTCCTCGCTGCGCTCGAGCCGGACGTGGGCGGGTGTCGCTGAGCTGCGCATCAGCGTTGCGTTCGCCGCGCCGGCGCGCGTTCCTGCCGGACGGCGCGTTTGCTTCTGGAAACACTCCCCTGGCTCTATGATGGGGGTGTGGCGGTGCCCGAAGGCAGCGACATGGACATGGTCGAGTCTCGCTCCGAGACGCTCACCGAGAGCGTGCCCTTCCGTTGCGAGGACTGCGGCGAGATCGTCACGCTGACCGTCGATGAGCCGGCGCGCACCTGCGCCAGCTGCGGATCGGCAAAGCTCGCCGCGCTCGAACTGCCGCCGGTGGTCGGCAGCACGACTGCAGTCGAGGACCAGCGCCCGCCGCAGGAGCGCGAGTTGCCGGCCTGGCTCGCCGATCCGGCGGCGCTGCTCGGCGAGCCCGGCTCCTACATCTGCTTCGAGGACGGCGGCGAGGTCGTCGTCGTGCCGCTGACGCGCGAGTGGACGCGGATCGGGCGCGGCCTCGCGGCCGACGTGCGCTTCGACGACCCGACCGTTTCGCGCCGCCATGCGCTGATCGTGCGCGGCGCCGACGGCCTGCGCGTGCTCGACGACCGAAGCCTCAACGGCGTGTTCGTCAACGGCGAGCGCGTCGAGTGGAGCCCGCTCAGCCACGGCGACGAGATCCGCGTCGGGCGACATCGCCTGTACTACGCGACGCTCGATCCGGTCGACGCGCCGGCGACGACCAACTAGCGCCCCGCGACCGCTTCTGTGGGCTATCCGCCTGCGCGCGTCCTGAACTCGGGGCCCTTCCACTCGAGCCAGGCGTCGACGTCGAAGGCCTCGAGGTCGGCGTGCTCGACCGGCGGGAACGGGCGCGTCGTGCCGTCCCAGCCGATCTGGTCCATCGCGTAGTAGAGCTCGACGATGTTGTCCTCCGGGTCGTACAGATAGACGCGCAGCTGGTTGCCAGGGCCGCCGCTGCGCGTGTCCTGGACGGCGACGCCGTGCTCGCGCGCATGGTGAAGGACACTCAGAAGGTCGTCGAAGCTCGCCACCTCGAAGCCGATGTGATGCACCCCGGCGGTCACGGCGCGCCCGCGCGGCTCGCCGGGGTCGCGCAGCCCGAACATCGAGATGACGTGGTGATCGGTGTTGATGCGAAGCCACACGCCCTCATCGAACGCGGAGTCAGGCGGAAATGTCATGCGGTCGGAGATCTGCATGTCGAGGACGTCGACGTACCACGCGACCATCCGCTCGAGATCCCGCGCGGCGAGCCCGATGTGGCCGAAGCGCACCGGGCGAAGGCTCACGGCTCGTTCTCGACCGGGTTCGAGAGGACGCCGAGCCGGTCGGCCTCCACCTCGACGACTTCGCCGGCGACCAGGTAGCGCGGCGGGTCGCGGAAGTGCCCGACCCCGGCCGGCGTGCCGGTGGCGATCACGTCGCCGGGCTCGAGCGTCGCGAAGGCGCTGATGTGCTCGATCAGCGTCGGGATGTCGAAGAGCATGTCGGCGGTGCTCGTCGACTGCATGACCTCGCCGTCGATGCGCAGCTCGAGGTGGAGGGCATGTGGGTCGCCGACCTCGTCGCTCGTCACGAGCGCCGGACCGAGCGGCCCCGACCCGTCGAAGTTCTTGCCCGCGCCGAACTGGATCGGTGGGGTGCGCAACTGCCAGTCGCGGATGCTCACGTCGTTGAAGAGCGTGTAGCCGGCGACGTGCTCGTAGGCGCGCTCCTTCGGGATGTGCTTGCCGGGCGTGCCGATCACCACGGCGATCTCTGCCTCCCAGTCGACCTGGGAGGAGACGCGCGGGACGAGCACGGGGGCGCCGTGGCCGACGAGCGACCGTGGGAAGCGGATGAAGATGTTGGGAACCTCCAGCAGCTGCACGTTGGCCTCGGCGGCGTGCGCTCCGTAGTTGCGCGCAACGCAGACGATCTTGGGCGGCCGCGGTACGACGGGGAGGAACTCGACCGACGAGCGCTCGACGCGGCGCTCGCCTTTGGCCAGCGCCTCGCGCGCCGCCTCGAGCGCCGCCTCCCCGCCGGCGAGGAACTCGGTCATGTCGGCCGGGATCTGCCCCCCGCCGAACTCG
The DNA here is from genome assembly GCA_035308005.1 of Solirubrobacteraceae bacterium. Lineage (GTDB taxonomy): Bacteria > Actinomycetota > Thermoleophilia > Solirubrobacterales > Solirubrobacteraceae > Palsa-513. The sequence continues at coordinate 9,362 of DATGHN010000330.1, read as the reverse complement.
ACGATCGACTCGCCGTCGAGGGCGCCGAGCGCCGCCTGGCCGCCCGCGATGTAGGAGACGAGCTGCATGTCAGGGGTAGAGAAGCAGAACGCGCATCGGGGAGCCCGTGCCGCGTGCGATCTTCAGCGGCAGGCCGACGAATAGCCCGGTCTGCGGGACCTCGGCGAGGCCTCGCAGACCCTCGACGATGAGAATCGCGTTGGGGAGAAAGGCGAAGGCATGACCGTGCCCGGAGAGGACCTCGCCGTCGCGCGCCGCGACGTCGCATGCGGCGGTGTCCGACGCCACCGCGGCCACGCCGGCGTCGACGAGCAACTGGCATGCGCTCTCATCGAGCCCCGGTTCGTTGCGACCCCACCAGCCCGGCTCCTTCGCGTCGGCACCGCCCGGGAGGTAGCGATCCCAGCCGAACTCGACAACCGCGACCTCGCCGCGCCCGGGCAGTTCGCCGGCGGCCTGCAGGGCATCGGCGCCGACGAGATCGCCGGGGCTCAGGTCGAGCGGCGAGAGGTCGAGCTTTCGGTAGGGGCGCAGCAGCAGCGCGTCGGGCTCGACCTCGTCGATCGTGGCGCCGTGTGGGTCGAAGTGAAACGGCGCGTCGACGTGGGTTCCGGTGTGCTCGGAGAGGGAAACGCGGTTGGTGGCCGCGCCGTGCTCTGCATGTTGGAACACAGTCGTGACCTGTGGCCCTTCGTGCATGAACCACATCTCGGTGTCATCGGCGATCGCCGGGGAGGCGTCGTGGACGCGCAGGCCGCCGAGGAGCTCGGTGATCTGTGCGAGCGCGTCTTGACCCTTGGCGGCTGGCATGAGGTGATCATGCTCGAGCCCCCAGCGCAGTTGCGAGCAGGCGGTTCCCCTCAGCGGAACGAGCTTCGGGAAGAGGTGTTCCCGTGAGGGCGCGCGGTGCTCGATACTGCATGGGTGGCGACGAGGGAGAGAGCCCGGACGCACACGCAGGACGGCCCCGGCCCGTCGGTGGCTGACCGGATGTTCACGGTGCTCGACGTGTGCGCCGCGCGCAGCGGGCCGCTGACCCTGGTGGACCTCGGCCAACTGACCGGCCTGCCGAAGACGACGCTGCATCGCGTGTGCTGGAAGCTCGTCGAGCTGCGTGTCCTCGAGCACTCCGACCGCGGCTTTCAGATGAGCGCGCGGCTCTACGCCCTCGGCGCGATGAGTCCCGGGCTTCGCCGGCTGCGTGCGACGGCGATGCCGCTGATGCACACGCTCGTGTCGCGCACCGGCTGGATGGCGAACCTCGGCGTTCTTTACGAGCACACCGCGCTCGTGGTCGATGAGGTCGCAGGATCTGTGCAGCTGCCTCCCAAGGAGCGGATGCTCGGCACGACGATGCCGCTTTATGCGACGGCGCTCGGCAAGGCGCTGGCGGCGAATGCGGCGGAGGCTCTCATCGACAAGCTCTGCGAGCCGGCGCTGCTGCGCCCGTTCACCGGCAACACGATCGTTCGCACCGCGATCCTGCGCCCGCATCTCGAGGAGGTCCGCCGCCGCGGCTACGCGATTTCGCGCGAGGAACTTCGCCTCGGCACGTGCGGCGTGGCGGCGCCGGTGATCGTCGATGGCGAGCTAGCCGCCGCAATCGCGCTCGTCGGGCCGCCGGACGAGGCGGCGCTGCGACGCTTGACGCTTCCGGTCAAGCTCACGGCGCAGCGGCTTGCCGAGGCGCTCGGGAGCGCGGCGCCGGGCGGGGCGTTACCCGCCTCAGTCGGCGGCGGCGCTTAGCGCGCTCACGCGCGGCATCACCTGTTCGGCCACGTCGGCGATCACGGAGCGAGTCACAGCCGGCGGGATCCAGAACGAGACGTTGCAAAGACCCGCGGCCTCGAGTGCCACCAGCTGCGTCGCAATCTCCTCGGCGGTCCCGATCAGGGCCGTCATCCGCACGACCTCCTCGGTCAGCACGGCCGCCTCGCCGTCGAGCATGTGCGAGAGGTGCCCCGCGTGAACCTCCTGGTAGAGGCGGGGGCGATCGACGCCGAGGCGTGAGAGCACCTCGCGCTCGTAGGTGTCGAGGCGGTCGCGGATCGCCGGCGGCAAATACTCGCCGATCTCGGGGTGGCAGGCGTAGGAATGAAAGGCCATCATCGCCGCCGCGCCGACCTGCTCCAGGGCGCGCGCGGACGTCGCCGGCTCGCCCGGCTCGAGCACGCACACCACGGTCGACCAGATGACATAGGCGCCACTGAAGTCGCGCCCGACGGCTTCGGCGGCGGCGCCGGCGGCCGCGATCGCGGCAGCGCAGACCGCGGGCGCGTTGCCCATCGCGTCGGCGTTCTTGAGCGTCAGGATCAGGCCCTCGCCGGCCTCGCCCGCGGCGCGCAGCGCCTTGGGCCCGTCGCCGGCGATGTAGATCGGGATGCGCGTGCGCGTGTCGGTCGAGAGACCTTCGAGGTGGCGGAAGCGGATCGCGCGCTCGGCGTCCCCGTATCGATGGATCACCTCCTCGCCGTCGAGCAGGCCACGGCACTCGAGCGCGTAGTCGCGAACACGCGAGGCGGCGAGCGGGCTCAGGCCGAACGTGTCGCGCGCCGTGTAGCCCGTGCCCAGCGAGAGGAAGGTCCGGCCCGGGGCGAGGCCGTTGACCGTCGCGATCGCGGAAGCCGTCGTCGGAGCCACGCGCAGGCTTGGAATGGCGAGGAACGTGCCAAGGCGGATGCGCTGTGTCGCCTGAGCCGCGAGCCCCATACAGACGAACGGATCGCCTGTGAGCAGGGGACTGTCGACGAAGCCGGCCGTGGCAAACCCGTGCTCCTCGGCAAAGGCGGCGTCGTCCCAGCAGCCCTTGTAGTTGAGGAAGCCGACGCCGTAGTCCATTGCGCGAGCCTAATGCGGCGCGGTATCTCCGCTCACTGAGCCGGTTCCGTTGCTCGGAACGTCAGCCGGTTGCCGAGAGCAGGCGGATGCCGTAGTCGCGGTAGTCGTCGGGCGGCGGCGGACCCCAGAGGTTGAGCGCTCCGGCGCCGCTGGAGTTCCAGTCGATCGGGACGTAGTTGGCCTCGTCGGCGATCACTAGAAGATCCGCGTAGCCCTCGACGATGGCGTTCTCGGGATCGGGCGCGTAGGTGTAGAGGTTGCGTCCCGGGCCGTGGCGCCCCGGCCCCCAGATCAGGCTGCGTCCGAGCAGCGCGAGCCGGTCGCAGTAGCGCTCGATCGCGTCCCAGCCCTCGAGCTCGAACGCGTAGTGATGCATCGTGTTCTCGCCGGCCTGCCGCAGCGCGATGCCGTGATGGTCGCGGTCGCAGCGAAGCCAGCGGATGTCCTCGCCGAGCGTGTCGCTGACGCGAAACCCGAGCACGTCGCAGAGGAAGCGCTGCGACTCGGCGCGATCGCGGGTCGAGATGTTCACGTGGCCGAAGCGGCGCGCCAGCGGCGGCATGTAGTGCTCGACGCTGAGCGGCTCGCGCTCCATCGAGGCGTAGAGCTCGAGGACCAGGTCTTCGGGGCCCTGGACGCGGATCGCCCGCGCGAGCCCGGGCTCCCGCGGTGCCTCGCTGAGGATGCGCGCACCGTCGGCGATCAGCGCGTCGCGTAGGCGGTCGAGATCGCGCTCGTCCTCGAGCTCGATGCCGACATGGTCGAGGCCGACCTCCTCGGATGCGATCAGCTGCACCTCGTGGTGGCGCTCGTTGCAGGACAGCCCGATTTCGCCGTCCTGCTCGAATGTTCGCCTGAGGCCCAGCGTGTCGGTCAGGTGCGCAGCCGAACGGGGCGGGTCGCGCACGCGCATCGCGACGTGACCCATGTGCATGCGGGTTAGCGGCGGTATCGCAGGTGCCTCCCTGGGGCAGAGCCTAGGTGCGAAATGGTGTCACGCGCTGGAGCGTGTTCCGCTGCCCGGAATGCGCAGCGCCCGGCCGAGGAGACGGTCGAGCCACACTGAGTTTCAGGCCAACCGTCCGCAAAGGAAGCCGCGTGTTCAACACCGATCGAATCCTCACCACCCACGTCGGCAGCCTCGCCCGGCCGCCGAAGCTCCAGGCGTTCCTGCGCGCGAAGGAAAACGGGGAGGACTACGACGAGGAGGCGTTCGCGCAGTGCCTGCGGGAGTCGGTCGCCGAGGTGGTCGCCGAGCAAACGCGAGTGGGGATCGACATCGTCAGCGACGGCGAGTTCGGGAAAACCTGGACGTGGGCCTGGTACGTGCGCGATCGCCTCGACGGATTCGAGGAGCGGCCGTTCGCGCCAACAGACGTCGTCGGCCCGAAGGATCCTTCGCGGATGGGCTATGACCGCACGCGCTTCGCCGACTTCTACGCCGACTACTACGCGCGCAACCCGATCGCCGAGGGCGTCCGCGAACGCGGCGAGGCGGTCTGCGTCGGCCCGATCAGCTACAGCGGCCACGCGGCGCTCGGGCGTGACATCGAGGACATCAAGGCGGCGATGGCGCAGAGCGGTGCAAGCGAGGGGTTCCTGCCGGTCGTCGCGCCGTCGAGCGCGGTGCCGATCCGCGTCGATGAGCACTACGACACTGAGGAGGAGTTCGTCTTCGCGCTCGCCGACGCCCTCAACGTCGAGTATCGGGCGATCACCGACGCGGGGCTCACGATCCAGGTCGATGACGCCTACATGGCGACGATGTACGACACGCTCGTGCCGCCCGGGACGATGGCCGATTTCCGAGAGTGGGCCGAGTTGCGCGTCGCGGCGCTGCAGCGCTCACTCGCCGGGGTGCCGCGCGAGCGCACCCGCTACCACGTCTGCTGGGGGAGCTGGAACGGGCCCCACAGCAACGATGTCGCGCTGCGCGACATCCTCGACCTGATCCTCCGCGTTCCGGTCGGCGGCTATTCACTCTAGCAGGCGAATCCTCGCCACGAGCACGAGTGGGAGGTCTGGCGCGACGTCGAGTTGCCCGGGGACCAGGTGCTCCTACCGGGGCTGATCAGCCATTCGACGAACGTCGTCGAGCACCCCGAGCTCGTCTGCCAGCGGATCGTGCGCCTGGCGAATCTGGTCGGGCGCGAGCGCGTCATCGCGAGCACCGATTGCGGTTTTGCGCAGACGCCCTATCTGACGCGCGTGCATCCGAGCCTGATCTGGGCGAAGCTCGAGTCGCTCGTCGAGGGCGCCCGGCTGGCGTCGGAGGCGTTGTGGCCGGGAGCAGGGCGTCAGTGATGCGAATGCACATCGGCCACCTTGCGCTGCGGGCAACCAACGTCGAGACCTCGGCGACATTCCTGACCGAGATCCTCGGGCTGCGGCGGACGCTCGAAATCGGCGAGACGGTGATGCTCTCGTGCAACGAGAAGCACCATGAGATCGAGCTGCTGGCAGGCCCGCGCGCGGGCATCGACCATCTCGGCCTCGAGGTCGAGCGAGACGAGGACCTCGACGCGCTTCACGCGGCGCTCCTCGCCGCCGGCGCGCCGATCCTGAGCGACTCGCCGCAGGAGCCCGGCCTTCGCAACGCGTTGCGCGTGCTCTCGCCGATCGGCCTCGTCGTCGAGCTCTACACAGGGATGGAGCGCGAGCCGCTGAGCATCGAGCACTACATGCCGCCGCTCGCTCGCCGCTTCGGGCACGTGACGCTTGTGGTCGAGGACCGAACCGAGATGGAGCGCTTCCTGGTCGACCTGCTCGGCTTCCGCGTGACTGACACGCTCGGCGATCGCGCGGCCTGGCTGCGCTGCGACGCCGATCACCACGGCGTTGCTCTGATCACGGCGGGCAAGGAGGAACTGCACCACTACGCCTTCGAGCTCGAGAACTGGGGGGCGATGCAGCACTACGCCGACCGTCTCGCCTTCCAGGGCCGCGCGCTGGTCTGGGGACCCGGCCGCCACGGTCCGGGCCGCAACCTCTTCACCTACCTCCCCGATCCAGACAACACGATCGTTGAGGCATATGCCGACCTGCTCGTCGTTCCCGACGACGCCAACTACGCTCCAATCGATTGGAGCGAGCGCGGGAACGCGGCGCTCAACCTCTGGGGACCGCTCCCGCCCGATGACTGGCGCAGTTACGGGGTCCCGATCCTCGCGCCGGCCTAGAGCAGGCGAGCGCCCTGCGGCGTGAACGGCGCGGCGACGACGCGCGCCCAACCCGAGCTGCGCCGGCGAAGCGCCGTGGTCACGCTGCGGGCGGCGTCGGAGGCCACCCACACCAGCACGGTCGGGCCGGCGCCCGAAATCGTCGCCCCGAGCGCGCCGAGTGAGCCGACCTCCGTGACGAGTTCCGCGGAGCGGCGATAGAGGTGCGAGCGGTGCGGCTGATGGAGGCGGTCGTGGAGGCCGCGCGCGATCAGATCGTGGTCCCCCTTGGCGAGACCGAGCATCAGAAGCGCCCCGTGGGCGGTGTTGAAGACGGCGTCGCCGAGCGGCACAGTCGCCGGCAGCGCCGCGCGCGCGCGCTGCGTGCGTACGGCCCGGTGGGGCACGACGAGCAGCGCCTCGACGCCGGCCGGCGGCTCGATGCGATCGGCGCCGCCGTCGGCGCACACGACGATGCCGCCGAGCAGCGCCGCGGCAGCATTGTCGGGATGCCCCTCGGCCTCGGTCGCCAGCGCGAGCAGGTCAGCGGTCGAGCCGCTCAGCGCCGACGCAGCGAGCAGCCCGGCGACGACCGCGGCGGCGCTCGAGCCGACGCCGCCGCTGAGCGGTATCGACGAGCTCAGCTCGAAGCGGTAGCCAGAGGCGTCGTGTAGGCGCTCGAACGCGGCGACGGCGACGTTAGAGCGGTCCCGGCGCACGTTGAGGGTGGTGACGATCTCAAAGCGCGCGCTCTCGCTGACGCGCAGCTCGAGAAACAGCCCGAGCGCGGCGGCGAAACAGTCGAAGCCCGGACCGAGGTTGGCCGAGGAGGCGGGGACGCGGACGGCGACGACGGGCGGCACGGTGCTCAGTCCGCGAGCACCGCTCGCTCGATCGCCCGCAGCTGTGGCTCGCACGGGACGACGGCGCCGACCTGCTCGAGCGCAACGTCGGGGTCCTTGAGCCCGTGGCCGGTCAGCACGCAGACGATTCGCTCGGCGCCGTCGGCGCCGTAGCGGATCAGCCCCGCGACGGATGCCGCCGAGGCCGGCTCGCAGAAGATGCCCTCGCTCTGGGCGAGCAGCCGGTAGGCACCGAGGATCTCGCCATCGCTGACCGCGCGGATCGCGCCGCGCGAAGCGCGCATCGCGTTCATCGCCTCCTCCCAACGGGCGGGGTTGCCGATGCGGATCGCGCTGGCGATCGTCTCCGGCTCGGCCACGGGGGCGCCGTTGACCAGCGGCGCGGCCCCTTCGGCCTGGAAGCCGAACAGCCGCGGCGCCGCGCCGGCCTCGCTGAAACCTTTCCAGTAGGCCGTGATGTTGCCCGCGTTGCCGACCGGGATGCAGAGCGCGTCGAGGCGCCCGTCGAGGTCCTCGAGCAGCTCGAAGGCCGCCGTCTTCTGGCCCTCCAGGCGAAACTCGTTGACGGAGTTGACGAGTGCGATCGGGTGGCGGTCGGCGAGCTCGCGGACGAGCTCGAGGGCCTTGTCGAAGTTGCCGTGCAGCGCGATCACGCGGGCTCCGTAGACGAGCGCCTGGGCGAGCTTGCCGGTGGCGATCTTGCCGTCGGGGATGATCACGACACCGCGCAGACCGCCCTTTGCCGCGTACGCCGCGGCACTCGCGGCCGTGTTGCCGGTCGAGGCGCAGATCACGGCCTCGGCGCCCTCGCGTACGGCCGCCGACACCGCGCAGGTCATTCCGCGGTCCTTGAAGGATCCGGTCGGGTTCGCGCCCTCGAGCTTGAGGTGGACCTCGGCGCCGACGGTTTCAGACAGCCGCTCAGCGAGCACGAGCGGCGTCGAGCCCTCGCCGAGCGTGACAACCGGGTCGGCAGGCGCGAACGGCAGGCGCTCGCGGTAGCGCTCGATCAGACCGCCCGAGCGCCCGGCGCCATTCACATGAACTCCTCGTCGATCACGCTGATCGCCCGCGGTGAGGCGTGCACGTAGTCGAGCTCGCCGATCGCCGCGAGCGCGGCGCGCAGGCTCGACTGGGCGAGCGGATGCGTGACCATCATCAGCTGCGCGCGCTCGCCGATGCCGCGCTGGACGACCGACTTGATCGATGCGCCGGCGTCACCGAGAAGCTTGGCGATCTGCGCCAGAACGCCGGGGCGGTCGTCCACCTCCATGTGGACGTAGAACGCCGAGACCACGTCCTCGACTACCTCGAGGCGCTCGAGCGGCTCACCCAGAGCGGCAGCGCCGCCGATCGCCGCGACGACGTCGCCGAGCACGGCGCTCGCGGTCTGCGAGCCGCCCGCGCCGGGCCCCGACATCGTGATCTCGGTGATCGCGTCGGACTCGACGGTGACGGCGTTGAAGGCGCCGTTGACCGAGGCCAGCGGATGGCCGGCGTAGAGGAAGGCCGGGTGGACGCGGACCGAGATCCCCCCCGCCAGCCGCTCCGCCGTCCCGATCAGCTTCAGCGACAGCCCCAGCTCGCGCGCGTATGCGATGTCGTCGCGGGTGATCCCGGCGATTCCCTCGAAGCGCACGTCGTCGAAGTGGACGGGCGTCGAGAACGCCAGGCGCGCGAGGATCGCCATCTTCGCCGCGGCGTCGGCGCCGCCGACGTCGTCGGTGGGGTCGGCCTCGGCGTAGCCGAGCCGCTGCGCGGCGGCGAGCGCTTCGCCGTAGTCGGAGCCGCTGCGCGTCATCTCGCTGAGGATGTAGTTGGTAGTGCCGTTGACGATCCCGTGGATGCGCTCGACGTGGGCGCCGGCGAGCGACTCGCGCAGGACGCGGACGACGGGGATCACGCCGGCGACGGCCGCCTCGAAGGAGAGCGTCACGCCGCGCTCGCGCGCGAGCGACCACAGCTCCTCGCCGTGGCGCGAGAGCAGCTGCTTGTTGGCGGTGATGACGGGGAGGCCGGACTCGAGCGCGCGGCCGACGTACTCGAGCGCCGGCTCGACGCCTCCGATCAGCTCGACGATCGCGTCGGAGCGCTCGAGGAGGTCCGCGAAGTCGCCTCTCGAGCGGGTCAGGACGCCGGTGATCTCAGGGCGCCGGCCCGTGATGCGCTCGATCGACTGCGCGCGCTCCGCGAGCAGGGCGTCGAAGGCTCCGCCAACGGTGCCATGGCCGAGCAAACCGATCCGGTAGGCGCTCATCGCCTGACGCTCATCGGCTTCAGACGTCGCGAGCGTGAAGGTCGTCGAGGGTCTCGCGGCGCACGACGACGCGCGCCTCGCCGTCTGAGACGAAGATCACCGGCGGCCGCGGCACGCCGTTGTAGTTGTTGGCCATCGCGTGACCATAGGCACCGGTCGCCGCGACGACGACGACGTCGCCGACACGCGGATCATCGAGCAGCGCGTCCGGGATCAGGACGTCGCCGGACTCGCAGTGCTTGCCGG